>CAZDJH010000378.1:0-4384 GCA_964505645.1 uncultured archaeon
AAATAATACCAAAAACGGTTATTTTATAATTGATCCTTCTTTTGTAAAATTAACCGCTTATTATTAATAATTTTATAAATACCGAACTACAATCTATATTCAATTTTTCAGTAAGTTGATTCTAATTCAAATTTCTGATAATAAGTTGTTTTAAAAGACTGTTGATAATTAAAATCATATTGAACATCTGTTGCTAATTCTGTCTCGGTGTCGGCAGGGACTTCAACTGCGCTAGGCTCTAAGGCTCGTGCCCCCTTAATGCGGGTTCCTGAATTCGCATCCAAGTTCTCTAATTGCTCTACCTCATATTCCGTTTCATGTTAGTCGGTGGTCGGCATGCTCACCTCAGCGTCCACTGGGACCTCGAGCTCGGTCTCATCCATTTCCAGTCTTTCTCTGCCATTAAATAAGGCTTCTACAAATTCTCTTGTTTATCATATTCATTCTAAATTAAGAAATCTAATAATATTATCTCTCCGATCTCTTTATTTTATTGTTTTAATATGTAACTTAGTGGTTGTAAAATTTAAGTGAAACCTCAAATTCATTTTAAAGTAGACTTAAAATAATCAATATTATGATAAAGAATGGTTAAACCGATATTAAAATGGGCGGGCGGTAAAAGGCAGCTCCTTGAGGAGGTCTATTTACATTTTCCTAAAAGTTATAAAAGATATCATGAACCTATGCTCGGGGGAGGGGCTTTATTTTTTGATTTGGAACCAAAAAGCGGTACGATTAACGATATTAACCCGCGATTAGTGAATTTTTACAAAATTGTTCGTGATAAACCAGAAGACCTAATTAAGATAAGTGAATCTTTTAAAAGTCCAACACGCCCCCCAGATCCCGATCGAGCGTTTTCAAAAGTGAGTCGTAAGGGGAAAGAGATTAAGAAATATTACTATCAACAACGTGAGCTCTTTAATCGACGACCTAATCTGGAGGATTTTAATCCAGTTTATGAAGCTGCACTATTATTATATTTAAATCGGACATGTTATAATGGGCTTTACCGTGAAAACTCATCAGGAGAATTTAATGTTCCCATCGGGCGCTATAAAAACCCTGATTGGGTAAGAAAGGCAATAATTCTTAATGCAAGTGAGGTGCTACAAAAAGTAGAAATATATAATAAGAATTTTGATTATATTATGGGAGTAGCAAAACCAGGAGATTTAATCTATTTTGACCCCCCATATGTCCCTATGAGTAATAGCGCTAATTTTACAGATTATCATGCCAACGGATTTGATAAAAAAGATCAAAAGAAGCTTTTAAAAATTGCAAAACGACTTGATAAGAAGGATGTTAATCTAATTATCAGTAATAGCGGGGTTATGTATGATTTTTATGAAAAACAAGGATTTTTTGTGGAAGAAGTTAAAGCAATAAGGGCTATAAATAGTAATCCAGATAAGAGGGGGAAAATAGCCGAGATTATCGCTACAAATATACCTCCCATAAGTAGAAAAGAAGAAGTTCAAAAAAAAATCAATGATTTCATGACCTAACAACCGTTTTCTTTAATTTAATAATAAAATATTTTTAGATTCTATGATTTATTTAAATATAATTTATAAGTATATACATGGGCTTGTAGATCAGCGGAAGATCGCTTGATTCGCAAGAGACGATAACTATTAGGGTGTTGCTCCGGGATTTCAAGAGGTCACGGGTTCAAATCCCGTCAAGTCCATTATTATTATAAAGACATAATTTTATAAAACAAGCGTTAAATTATGAAACGTAGATTCAAACACAATCAAGTTGAGAGAAAATGGAATGATTTCTGGAGAGAAAATAAGATCTATAAATTCAATATTGGCAAAGGAGGGAAAGTTTTTTCTATTGATACCCCCCCGCCATTTGTAAGCGGAACGCTACATCTTGGGCATGTTCTTAATCACAGCTGGATTGATTTCGTTGCAAGATATCACAGAATGCAAGGGGATAACGTTTATTTCCCTCAAGGTTTTGACTGCCATGGCCTTCCAGTAGAATTGGCGGTTGAGGAAAATTACGGGGTTTCGAAAAATGATCGTGAGAAATTTTTAGACAAATGTGTTAAGTGGGTAGAAGATAATATAGATGCGATGAGAAAGCAATTTAAGGCTTTAGGATATTCAACGGATTGGAATTATACTTATCGCACAATGGATGAAAGTTATAAGTATAAAGTACAGAAGTCATTACTTTTTTTCTATGAAAAGGGCTGGCTTTACCGTGATCAATTTCCAACCCATTTTTGTGTTAATTGCGAAACATCAGTAGCAAAGGCAGAAGTAGGATACACAGAGGAGGAGGGTAAATTATGGTATTTTAAATTACCCCTTGTAGGGCGTGAAAATGAATACGTGACAATTGCTACCACCCGCCCGGAATATATGGAAGCATGTGTGGGGGTATTTGTTAATCCAAATGATGATAGATATTACCATCTTTCTGCTGCACAAGTAAGGTTACCCATTGCTGACCGGATAGTTCGGATACGAGCAGATAGAGATGTAGATATGAGTTTTGGAACTGGTGTCGTCTATTGCTGCACTTACGGAGATGAACTCGATATTAAATGGAAATTAAAACACAATCTTGACGAGATCCAACTCTTCACTAAAGATGGTCGCATGTCTGAGATCTCTAAGTACCATGGAATGACAATCGAGGAAGCCAGGGAAAAAGTCGTGAAGGATCTTGATGAAATGGGGTTTTTAGAAAGCATAGAGGATTATGAGCACCGGATTATTAGACATACTGAACGTTCTTCTTGTCGTTCTCCAATCGAATATCTCCCAGTAAATCAATGGTTTATCAATGTAAAGGATTTTACGGCCGATATTATCCAATCTGGACAGGCGATGGAATGGTATCCAGAAAAGCATAAGCAGAGATTAATTGATTGGGCGGAAGGTTTAGACTGGAACTGGGTTATCTCTCGTCAACGAGTTTTTGGAACACCGATTCCTTTCTGGTATTGTGAAGAATGTGGGGAAATTATTCCCCCAAAAGAGGAAAATCTCCCCCTTGATCCCGTACAAGAAGGTCCCCCTGAGGCGAAGTGTCCAAAATGTGGAAGTGACAAGATAGAGGGGGAAAAAGATGTATGTGATTGTTGGATCGATTCGAGTATTACTCCGTTGGCAATCTCCAAATGGTTGGAAGATGATGAGTTTTTTAAGAAAACCTATACCGACGCTCGGGTTCATCGCCCACAAGGTTATGAGATTATCCGAACATGGCTCTTCTATACACTTTTTCGCTGTAAAAAGTTAACGGGACAAGATCCTTTCGATGAAATAATGATAAACGGGATGGTCGCCGGGCCAGATAATCGTAAAATGAGCAAGAGTTATGGAAATGTAGTTTCCCCAGATGAAGTTTTACCTGATTTTGGTGCGGACGCAATAAGACAATGGGCGGCCATGGGATCCTTAGGAGATGATTATCCATTCAAGTACTCATGGATAAATATCCATAATAAGCAACCCGTTTCTGAACAAAAAATAAAAGAAGAGAAAGAAAAGCTACCGGAAGATAAATTTTATAAAAAATATAAGAAAAAATATGACCAGTTAGTAGCAGCATCGCGATTTCTAACAAAGATTTGGAATGCGTACCGTTTTCTTAAGATCAATTTAGATAAAATTGAAGTGGATAGTATAGATGTAGATCTGGAAGGGCTTTCACCGATTGAAAGTTATTTTTTCTCGAAATTTAATTCAAATCTAAAACAAGTCACTGAGTATTTTGATGAATATAATTGGCATGAAGCTTTCATGATCCTACGTCCCTTTTTCTGGAATGAATTATGCGATAACTATATAGAAGCTATTAAATACCGTTTTTACGAAGAAAATACAGCAACAAAAATAAAGGCTTTAAAGAATGCTTTGAATTTATTCTATAAGATTCTTTCTGTTTTTTCTTTTATAATGCCTTATATCACCGAAGAAATTTACGATATAATTTACAAGGATTTTGTAGATTTAGATTCCATCCACCAATCAAAATGGCCCAAACCTTATCCTAAGATCGCGATAAAGAAGATAGAACAAGGAGGATTAGCCATAGCATTAATACAAAACCTAAGAAAAAATAAATCAGAAATGCAAATACCATTGAACCAAGAGTTAGAAAAAGTTGTTCTATTTGTTAATACAGATCAATTAGATGCTGTAAGCCAGCTAACCGAAGATATTTCTAATACAATTCGGATAAAGGATTTAGTGGTCAAAAACCAGTCGGAAAGGGAAAATGTTAAAAAAGCTCCCCCTTTTGAGGGAGAGTATCAAGATCTCGACATTTTAACATATATTTATCCATAAATGTTTATTCTCTTTTATTTTTTGATCCCTTTGCATTTGAAATCTCTTTTGACTCCACC
>CAZDJH010000379.1:0-4383 GCA_964505645.1 uncultured archaeon
ACTTGAAACACTATATTTATATAACAATGATCTGAAGACTCTCCCGGAGTCGATAACCAAGCTAAAATCACTTAAAGAACTATCCTTATGGGATAATGATCTAAAAACTCTCCCGGAGTCTATAGGGAACCTCTCCTCACTCAAAAAACTAAAGTTACAATGGAATCAGATCACGGCTCTCCCGGAGTCGATTGGAAACCTTAAATCACTCGAAATACTAAGGTTAAGTGATAATAAGATCGAGACTCTCCCGGAGTCGATAGGCAATCTCTCCTCACTTGAAAAGATAAATTTAGAATATAACGATCTGACAACTCTCCCGGAGTCAATAACCAAGCTTACATCACTCAAAGAATTATGGTTAAGGAAGAATAAGATCAAAACTCTTCCGGAGTCAATATTAAAGTTGTCAAATCTTTCTTACCTCAATCTCGAGGAGAACCCTTTAGAGACCAAAATGTTGGGGGCGACGCCGACAGAAGATTTACTTAAGCGCCTGAAGGATCGGGGCGTAGAGGTTAAAACGTAAAGGGAACACAGCATATGGCCCTTATTCTCATTGTAAGCCCCGCGCCCCCGTATTGAGAGGCGTTCATTGGAAGGATACCGGGGTAAAACCGTTAATCATTTAACCCCTCCCTTCTTTTTTTTCCTACCTATAAAAATCAAAACTACACACAAATATAATATAATGCGAAACAAGATGAAGTTACCATTCGTACATAAGATTTTAAACGAAGCCAAGCAATTATGCCTGGAGGCGCAGCTTGCTCCATCGACGATTTCCAAGAAAATCGGGTTTTTGGAAAAAATTTTTGGGAATTTCTGAAGTATCCGTAAAGGAAATCTATGCGTGGGTCGATTCCTATGTCAGCACGAGGACGCACCGCAAACTGGGCCCGCACGGCAAAAACAACTACATTATTGCCGTGAAGTGGCTCTTGAGACGCTCCGAGCTGATATATCTGCCGCCCGAAGAGCTGGCTAAATTAAAAAAATATAAGACCGAACCGAGCGGGCAGGTAATCGAGGAAGACGACCTCTATCGCCTCCTGAGTTATTCGCCGAACCGGCGGTTTGAGCTGGCGTACTTGCTCATGTTTGAAACGGGGGTACGCCCTCACGAGCTCCTTTCAATTCGAATTAGAGACGTAAAGGAACAGCCCAGCGGTTTGATACTGGTAAAGATCCCTGAGCGGAACCCCGCCATTCCCTCCAAACGCAACAAGACCGGCAGCCGTACCATCGTAGTGAAGGAAAATGCGGCGCGGATTAGCTCCTATGTGAATTTTCTTACCGAAAAGGAGCATAAGGCGGATAAAGCGCGACTGTTCCCGTTCCGCCATAAGCAGCTTTCGGCGGTCTTCTGTCGCATGAAACGACAGCAGCGCTCGGAGGCGGCGCCCACGGACTGGATCTTTCCCGCACGCTTGTACGACCTGCGGCACACCGCCATCACACGCTACTACCTCCAAGACCTGCCCGACCAAGTCATCCGCAAGTTGGTGGGCTGGTCACCGTCCTCGAAGATGCCCGATGTCTATGTCCATATTAAGATCGACCACATCACGCAGTCCTATAGCGACTTACGGGAGTTAGCAAACATAATATAGGCGTCTATTAGCAGCGCACAAGTTCTTTCATTTGGCTTGAGGTGCCCCCGTTTTTTATGAATGTTTCGCGGCTTCTTGAGAAATAAGAACGCGGTATATTATAGAGCCATTTCCATAGAATCTAATCCCGATTATCCGCTTAGGCACAGCATAAATCGGTGGTGGGGTGTCCGATTGCGCTGCTAAGCCGTTTTGAAGATCCCAAGGGGGATGAGGGTAGCGGACGCTATCTCCATTTTTACGCATTTTCACCGCATTTAACGCTCTCGGTCGCCATTTTTTGACTCTCCTGAAACAAAATGGGAAAAATACCGTTATTTGTAAATTGCAACTCCCCGTTTTTCTAATGTTTTGATCGACTCCGGGAGAGTCGAAAGATCATTAGACATTAAATTTAGGTATTCGAGAGATTTTAGGTTCCCAATCGACTCCGGGAGAGTCGTGATGGAATTACCCTGTAAATCTAGTACTTTGAGTGATGTAAGCTTGGTTATCGACTCCGGGAGAGTCTTCAACCCGCACTCATACAACCCGAGCCCGACCACGCGATTATTTTCGAGTTTTACCCCAAAGGTATCCCATGAAATGCTTGACACGCGTGGGATGGTTCCGGTATGCTTTTCGATCTCGAGCAAAACGTTCATTCGCTCTTTTGTATTCAATTCTACTTCTCTCTTCGCTTTCAATTCTACTTCTCTCTTCGCTTTCAATTCCGCCTCTTCTTTCGCTTTCAATTCCGCCTCTTCTTTCGCCTTCAGTTCCGCCTCTCTCTTCGCCTTTAATTCCGCCTCTTCTTTCTTCTTGCTTCAGCATCGTAAATTCCTTGCTTGACACCAAACACGTGCAAGGCGGGCTGGTATTCCTTTTTAAATCGATATGTCGTGCTTAATCCTCTTCCTTCTTCCAACAAGATACCGCTCAGAACCAAGGCGCGCCATTTCTCTCGGAATCTCGATTTAATTTCCGACAACACCCCATAGGATAGCATCGCACTTGGCTCCTTGAATATCAACAATAATTGAGCTATCATATGCAGCGAATCATTGTCTATCAAGTTCATGCGCTTGAGAATGCTGGGACGGCGGATGTCATCGCAGTAAAACACGGAATAAAATTCCTCGCCGTTGGACGGGTCGGGATATTCTCCGTATTCCCGAATGATTTGCAAGATAAAAGGATGGTGGCATAGCTCAAATAAGGCTTCAGGAAATTCCGTTCGGACTAATCCGTATTTGAGGATGGCATTAGTTAATTGAGCGTCGGTGAATCCCTCGAGTTGATAACTAACTCCCGTGGGAAGTACCCGTTTTCGGCTAAATTCCTTAAGGCTCGGGTTCTTGCAAATGTATGTCTCTATATTTGCATTCAGCGCTGCTTGCTTCCAATCTGCCGTGCGATCGGTGATCAATATGCGGATATTATGACCGCATTTACGTAGTAATCTGCGCAAGAAATTAAAGAACATCTTGGAGGTGTCTTGGCTGAACACGATTTCATCCAAGCCGTCAAAGATCAGCAATAAGCATTTATTATGCTGTTCTACGCATATTTGCGCAACTTTTTCGATATCAGTAATAAGATTTCCCGTAGAATTGGGGAATATCGCCCGCAACTCGTCCATAAAACCGTATTGAAGGGGAATAAAAAACGGGATGGCAACATTGTCTTTACGGCTTTTAATTCCCAAATGAACGGCGTTCCATGTTTTTCCCATCCCTATGCTGGCCAGCAGCAAGAAAACGGGCTCGATCTCTACTTCGCGGATGAATATTGAAAAGGTGCCGTCAAGGTCGGGAGTAGGCACGAATTCATCGGAGATAAACGGGCGGTCAAACCTCCCGGCAAGCTCTATGTTTTTAAACTGCGTCTCGGAGAGCACCAAAAGCTTCTTGTACGAGAAATGCTCTTTACTGGTCTCGTCAACGGTTCCCACATCGAATGTCTCATCGCAATATTCACACGTGAATTTAATTTTCCCTTCGAGATTTCCCGTCGGACCTCCGCACTCTGGACATTCTATGGACGTTCGAATGAGCTTGAGTTCCCGATCTAACATATCTTTATCGATTTTTTTTGGTGAACGAGTCATAATTGCTTTATAATCTTGGTTAATTAGTTTGATTTGTTCTAATGGGATATTATCTTCTATATGTGATTTGAAATTATTAAATATTTTGGCAAATTTTTTAATTCAATGATAATCTTCTTTAGTTCAAGGGTTTTAATCCTATTATAGAGATTATTTAAATCTATGCATAAGGGAGCCACTTTTTCAATACCCTAATCCGAGCTAATAGCGCTCTATTCTTTGAAGGTAGGCTCCTGAAAACAAAATGCGACCCCAATTTTTTATTTATAAAGGCATGCCTCCTAAGGAAGATTGAATGTCAAATGACTGCAAATATTATTCATATATATTTTGGTTTAAATCTCACAGAAACGGTATCGCGAACCCCTTACAAACCGGGAAGACGATTCGGATATGCAATTATAGTCCTTTTCTTACTTACGGTTGGGGTGAGCGCATCATCAGTGATAATAGGCAATTATCATCCCTCTGAAGAAGCCATAACCTCCAATGGGAGTGAATCATCCTTGGAATTAAGGAGCCAGTACTATAACGACATCCTTGTCGACCGAGTATACACCTTTCTTTCGGGCAAGTACGTGCTGGAGCTCGCCGATATACCCTTCGAGAAGGGGATGAATTACCTGCTCAAGGTAGCGGTGAGGGTCGGCGGGCACGAGTGTCACATGGAAGTGGACGTAT
>CAZDJH010000380.1:0-1241 GCA_964505645.1 uncultured archaeon
AGCTATTTCTGGCAGAACTTGATGAGAAATCATCTATTATCATTTTAAAAAATGAAATACAAAAAGCTTTCGCCTTATCGGAGACCTTGGTAGGGTATATTAAAAAGTTTAAGGGGGAAGAAATTCAGAGTAAAGAATTAATCGATATACTTTCTGAAAAGAAAAACATAACCATTAAGATTCCATATTTAGATTTTCTTTTGGGCATTGTCGGAAATTACTATAGTATAGATGTGCCTCGTAGTTCCGAGGTTAGTAACTTTTTAGGCTTTTTATGATTTTTTCTTCATATCCTACCTTAAATTACTTGTCTTGTGATATTTTTTAACAAGTAGTGTGAATTATGGCAGCTACTTTTTTTCCTGAATTTAATGCCCCATTTGCTCGTTCGAGAATGTCTGGTGTATTACCTTTGATGATTTCAACACCTTTACGGCTATTAAGTTCATTTACCTTCTCTTCCACCCCTTTGGTGAACGGGAGAACTCCTGATTGGCCCATTCCAATAATTAATATATCCGGATTGGACTCCAAAATGCGCTCTAATTCCCACTCCGAGAGCGATCTATGACCTCCAATCCGGGGTGAATGGGACTTATCTCGTTTCTCTATCGTCCCATTGGGATATAAATACACATCGTGATTGTATTTCTCATCATCAATCCATATCTTTCCGAATTTTGTTTTATTAAACCTCATAATTTGGTAATAAATTTAATGTTTTTCTAATTAATATATATTTACATGATTAGGTATCTGCAGCTCATACCGTTAATATAATAAGAAAACCTTACTATTAAAGATATAACATTAGTATCAAGGGAGTAGTTTATTGTCATTATATAATAATGGAGATAAAAGGTTATTCCGAATGGTAGGTTGAATATGAAATGATTTTTGAATTTAATTCGAGACGCTTATATGGATTAATAATATTACTAATATTTTTTAAAGTAAAAAGTATAAATATTCTGGAAATTTTTACTTTTATATACTATTAGGATTATTTAATAACAACATCTGATAAAGGCTTGACTGCAGAAATAGGTACATCGTGCAAACTCTTCCTAAGAAAGGTTGAAGAGTTGGATCTCAAAATCTTTTTAGATTTTTATGAAAGTAATTTTTCAAAAAAGGAATTTGTAGTCCTCTTCTCAAAGATATATTCATTTTTTGGAAATATTTTCTTTTGGGGGTTGATTTGGTTGATTTTAGGTATTTATGGTCTTTTTACGAAGGAA
>CAZDJH010000380.1:1251-4369 GCA_964505645.1 uncultured archaeon
ATCATAATCCATGTGTTAATTAAGCATGTTATTATCAAGCGAAATCGTCCCTACATCACCTTAAAAGAAAAGGGAGTAAAAAAGCAAGATGAGTTAATAAAAGAAGACCGATCGTTTCCATCAGGTCATGTTGCATTTTTCATGTTTTTCGGGGTATTGTTTGCGTTTTACTTTGATAATTGGATTTTCTTGATTGTGATTCTCTTATTGAACATAATAATGGCAGTAAGCAGAGTAATCTTGGGAATGCATTTTCCATTAGATGTGATTGCGGGCTTCTTATTCGGAGGCTTATATCTATACTTATATCTTGGTTTCACTTACGAACTATGGGTTGAGTTTTATTACTTTATTGGTCGCATTTTCTACTCTTTTTAAACTAAGTTCTTACATTCTTCTTGATTGAACCAATAAGCGTCTTCAAAAAGGAAAAGCTTAAGTATTAAAAATAGTAATATTAAACAAAATATTATAAAATAATTAAAAAAAAGGTTCTAAAAGATGAATCCTACTGATGCCTCGTTAGAGGCCTTGGGGAAGTTAAGGACGTTAAATTCTGAGTTAGGTTGGTATGTCATACCTCTATTAGCGATTGTATTATATATTTACGGTGTTGAGATAAAAAAGGCTCGAGAAACAGGTAATTGGAGCACAATTTTTGCGGGTCTTACTGTCTTAGGACTAGATTTAATTAATGAGATCTGGAACGCACTGGTGTTCTTTTTTACGAATTATTCGGCGTTTTGGACAACTCCTGGAGCAAGTGCCTATATAATTTTAATAGGATGGAATATTGAGATCTTTTTTATGTTTTCCATCGCTGGAATAGTATTTGCGAAGTTCCTACCTGAAAATAAAGATGAGAAGATTTTCAATCGGATTCCGAATCGATGGTTTAATGCAGCTCTTTTTGCTGGGTTCTGTGTCTTCGTGGAGATTTTATTGAACTGGAATAATTACCTAATTTGGGAATACATTTGGTGGCATTGGTATAATCCCATTTTGATATTTCTAATCGGTTATTTTCACTTCTTTGTCGGGGCGTTTTATATATATGATCTGGAGGAAAAGAAAGACCAGCTCAAGTTTGTTGGAATATTGTACGCTATTGGCATTACCACATTCATAGTTTTATTCTCACTTCGTTGGATATAAAATTCTCAACTCTCTTTGCTTTTTTCTTTTTTCTTATCTTTCATGTTAAATCGAGATATATATAAATTTTAAATATTAACATTATTGGTTCAGATGAGTGAATATGCTCATTAATTAGAATAAGTATAGATGCCATTAAATCAATCTTAAATAAAAAAAATGTAAAAAAAATAAAGAATAGATTTTAGTATTTAAAATTTAACTTATATATGTATTTAGTTTTTCAGATATCATTCGCTCCTTCTATTAGCACGGATTGTTTGATACCCATATTCAACCAATCCGCGTCCCGAAGAGCCCAATATACCCCCTAAAAATCCAAAAAGAGTCCCTAGCATGACGATAATTATAAGAATTAGCCATCCAAACCCTGAACTAATCAGAAAACTTCCGAAAATATCAAATAGGTTATAGAGACCTTTAAAGAAGATACCATCGATAACATAGAGTGTCCAATAAACCCCCACCCCCAGCCCACCGCTGAGCCCTCCATAAAAGATTTTTCTATTTATAATACCTCCCATAATACCAGCGATAAAAATCAGCTGCCATACTGGAATAAGGGAAAGAAGGGACGATAGAATAAGGCTTACAAGAAATCCAATGAGTAGGTTTAGATTTTCAATATCCATTTTAAGCCTCCCCTCCCGCTGATTTAAATGTAATCCTTGATTCTATTGAGGGAAAATTGGCTGCTATGTAATCATAGTAGGTTGAATGGTACTTCCCTTGTAGGAAAAGTCCATAAAGTTGATCGGTATAATGATTAAGGTGGGGATGGCCTGATTCACCTGAAGGAATGCAAGAGATAGAGTTGCCTAAATCATTAAAATCTACAATTAAACGTTCTGAGGCGCCACCGTATGCAACCCCACCATCCTCATCAATATGAGCTCCAGCTGGATTGACTGTAAATGCCTCTCCACTTTCAGGGATGGGTCCTACGCTCAATACATCTAACCCCGTCAAATGGCTAAATTTTACCTTATGTAAACTTCCCCAAATCCATTTGCTAGGAGAGTCTGTCCCATATACATCTGCCAACCAATCTATGGTTTTATTGAGTGCAAGAAGCATCGTATGATTTCGAGTCATCGGGTCAGGCGTGCCAGTTGAAATATTATTAAACCAATGTGAGGATCCATTATTCATTAAATATTCCAACCTAACAAGCTGAGGATCACCAGTTAAATTATAATGATCGATATCATCATTGAACGTGAAATCATAGAAGAAATCACGCCATTTACGATAAATAGTAGGAGCTGCTTCAGTCTTATCCATCATATACCTCCACTCCTTTAGTAGGGAATAGGTTGGAACGATTTTTTCTGGGATATTCGCGCCGTAACTATATTCAATTACATTTAATAATGTGGGGATAAAGGCTTTGGCCGTGGAAGAGTTAATATCTAATTGAATCTCCTTCATTCTCTCTACTGTAAAGTTATCAGTCGTGTTAAGAAGCTCATTGATTCTGCGAACGCGGTAGCCATTTGCGTATTCATTTTGGAGCCAGTAGGTACCGTAATCGTATTCTGGTTCCGCAGCAATTTGATTCGCAGAAGCTAAATATCCTTGTTCGGGATTCAAAGAATTTGGTAACTGATTAAACGGGATTTCATCAATCCACTTCCCTTCTCCGTTCGAACCATTATATGGGAGCGATCCATTCCCTAAATGCCAAGATGGTATGTTGCTATCGTCTCGAATAGAAGACTTCCTAGTGAGGGAAGCCCGAGGATCGGTATAGAAAAAACCACTAAAAATAGTATAGTGGCACTAAGAGCAACAGAAAAATTAATTGTTGGCTTTTTTAAATCCTTAGAATTTTGAGACATAGTTTTTTTCTTTAATTAATTATTACTAATTATTTTACTCTATTAATAAATAATTTATCTTTTATCTGTTGAAGTCTCCCCGCCCTAAAGGACGGGGATTCCTACGAGTCCGCTAAGCGTTG
>CAZDJH010000381.1:0-4367 GCA_964505645.1 uncultured archaeon
TTTTTTTTATATACTGAATTTTGGTAAAAGAAATCCCACAATCATCTTTTATTCTTTAAACTCGGCTCTAAGTATCTAAATAAACTTAGAAATCAATCTTTTAGTAATTAAAGTGAATTATAAGAAGGTTTAGAGATAATGTATTATTTAAGATAAGAAAAGAAAAAAACGAAGTAAATCGTGCTTCCAAAAGATTTAATCTTGAATCTTTTCTAATAAACTCATTACTCTATAGATAGAAGTGCGAATATGGAAAGGTATGTTCGGGTCTTGCGATAAATCATCAACTAAATAAATGACATTGCTAGAGATTACGCCCGCCGATTCATCTTCTCTATATAACTGATCGATACCTTTTTGCGCAACTCGTTTGATATTACGGGGGACTGCACGATCCTTAATCATTGCATTCAGTAATTTTTCAACGTTTTCAAATGCTTTTTCAACTTTTTCTTTTTCAATTGTCATAGTCTCCCTTTTCCCTTGATATTTAAATTTGCTTTAATTGAGAATAAATTTAATTAATTAAAACTCTGATTTTATAAATAAATTATAAAATTTAATTTTTTTGGTAATAATATTTTTAATGTTGGATTTCGCTCAATAATCGATTTAAGGATGAGATTTTTTGAATCTAACTGAAAACTACATCACTTAAAGATTTATGGTAGATTGATATTATGAAAACCTATAGAATTGTTGCTTTAAATTGAGAATATAAATTTCAAAATAGCCATAAATATCTATATTGACATAAAAACTTGGAAAGGGAAGGAAGGAAATAAACAGCAATCTATTCATATTTGAGCAGCAGAATACTGAGCGCTTTTTTACAAAAAGAAAAAATAATTTTAAGTGGTAAAAAGAGAAGTTATTTTTAGAATATGCCGAACTTTCGAACCCTCTTTTTGAGTTTAGGAATTATTTCTTTAAATTCCTGGAGCCTTTGTTCATATTCTTGGTATAGATGGCTAAAATCCTCTGCATTTTCATTTATTTTCACCACGAAATCATAAGAAATCTCTTGAATATCCCTAAAGATGTGATCAAATCGCGATGCAGATTCCTTTAACTCAGGAGGGGCTTCTTTTCGCTTCTTTCGCACAAGATTTCGGATTCTCCCTCGAGGGACACGAATTTGGTCTATAAAGGCATCGCATTCAGCCAGAAAATTATAGGCATCATCTTTATTGTCCTCTTTAAGCTGGCTTTCAATAATTTCGGTTCTCCAGGTGTTTATTCTCCCCTTCGCGTAGGTGTCAAAATTGAGTGAAATAGAATCAATTCCCTTCTGAACCAAAAAGCGTAGAAAATCAGGGTAATCGCTTGGAGCTTGCCCGCAAATTCCCACTTTTTTGCCATATTCATGTGCGGTAGAAATAAGCTGAGAAATTGCTCTCTTTAATGCTTCACTATTGGCATTATAACCGAATCGATCGGCTAATGAGATAAGCCTTTCGTTATCTCGCCCCACACCGTAGGTCAATTGGGTTAAATCGTTTGAACCGATTGAAAATCCGTCGAAAAATTCACAGAAAAGGTCAGCACATATGATATTTGAGGGAATTTCTGCCATACAAAAGATCTTTAATTCATTTTCGCCTCTAACTAAGCCTTCTGATTTCATTATATAAATTATCTGTTGTGCTTCTTGGGGTGAACGAGTAAATGGAAGCATTGGTATTATGTTTGTCAAACCCCATTTGCGAGCACGCTTTATAGCTTTTAGTTCTAAGATGAATGCATCCTTGAAATCATCATCAACATATCGAGAGCATCCCCGAAAACCCATCATGGGATTAGCTTCATCACCTTCATAAATCCAACCCCCGATAAGGTTTGCGTATTCATTAGTTTTAAAATCCGAGAGTCTTACAATACAAGGAGCAATTGAACCATCCGGAAGCTCCTTCCATACCCCCGCTGCGATCGTGGCTACGCCTTCGGCTAATTTCTGAATATAAAACTCTTCTTTATCTTCAAAATGATGAGTTAATTTATCAATATTATCAATCGTTTGTTTTAAGTTTTTTATTTCGTTGTTAAAGGGATCTTTGGGGTGCAATTCACTTTTTTTAATTCGTTCTATTTCCTTTCTTTGTTCTAATAAGATATCATAGCGCATTAACAATCTTTCATAGTTGAGCAATGCATTAGGGTGGATTTGGATTTCATCATTGATAATAAACTCAAGGCGAGCCAATCCAGTTCCGTCTGGATATTTACCCGCGGAAAGGGCTCCCTTGGGAATACCTAAATTCACTAATACTTGAGTCTTTGTACGAGGGAGGTGGGAAAATTCAATAGTATCGAAATCGTATTCTACCTCCTTTGCCCAAATTCGAGATTCTCCCTCACTACAATCAATTGTGAGATGTTCTAAGTCTTCTTCACGCTGTTTTTCCTTCATAACGCTTACAATATTATCGGCTCCCACGATCCCTGCTATATTTAATTCCCTTGATACAATCGCAGCATGACAAGTTGGTCCTCCTCGTTCGGTAATAACACCTCCCAGATTTTGCATATAGGATGTCCAATCTGGATTCGTTTCCTCCGTGATAAGAATGTCTCCATCTTTTAATAGATGGGCGTTGTTTATTGATTCAATAATTTTGATTTTTCCATATCCGATCCTTCGTCCAATAGCCGTACCTGAGTTTTTAATAAAAAGACCCTCATCTTTTAATTCATTTGGGTCTTCTAATAAATAAAAGATTTCTTCCTTATCTCCTTTTTGACTATGAACCGTTTCCGGTCGTGCTTGAACAATGTAAATCTTATCATTTTCTCCGAGAGCCCATTCTATATCCATTCGTTTTCCGTAATGTTTCCGGATTTGTTGGGCATATTTTGCCAATGTTAAAACTTGTTTATCATTCAAACAATACTTCAATTGTTTATCTTCAAGAACGGGAACCGTAACAGTACCACCCTTTTCCGTATCAAATTGCATTATTTGTTGCTTTTTTGTAAGGATTTGACTAATGATTCTCATGGGCTCACTGTGCTTAAATACGACAAATTCATCTCCCTTTTCAATTCCTTGAACGATGAGCTCACCGAGCCCCCATGTGCCTCTAATAATAATTACATTGGAGTTCCCAGAATCCGGGTCCTCGGTGAACATTACTCCAGAAGCTCTTACTCCTCCCCTTCCCCCAGCCATTTCCTGTACGCCTACGCTAAGCTTGACGGCGAAGTGATCAAATCCGGCACGCTCTCGGTAAGCAGTTGCGCGTGTGGTAAAAACGGAGGCCATATCCCTTAGAATATAATCTACGATCTCTTCTTCTCCGCTAATATTAAGATGTGTGTCTTGTTGCCCCGCAAAAGAAGCATCTGGTAGATCCTCGGCTGTTGCCGAGCTTCGAACGGCAAAAGTCGTATCATGCCCTATTCGGTCCAAAATCTTTCTATAGGCATCTATTATTTCTTCTCTCAAAGCCTCGGGGACTGTGGCTTGTTCGATATGGGTTCTAATATTAGCACAGATTTTATCCACTGTTTTTATCGATTTGATATCTTCCTTTCGTAATTGTTCCGAAATCTTATCTATTTGCTGTTTTATATACAACTTAAGGGAGATACGGACTCCGTCGAAGAGAGTTTCATTGCTCTCCAAAACGTAATCGAATGCTTTTGCTGTAACAGCAAATCCGAGTGGGACAGGAATACCAAAGGATAATAATTCACCTAATGAGGCATTTTTCCCCCCTACTATTTCAACATCTGTCGATCTTAGCTCGTCGAAAAATTTTATGTATTTATAATCTATATTTTCCATCCTAACATCAATCTAAAATATTGCTTTCCTTAAGTATTAATATATTTACCTTTTAAAAAAAAACTAAGTATTGTTATAGTTATAAATGAATAAATATTTGAGATTTTCCTTTTAAATCCTATTTAATAAGAGAATTCCTTGTTTATTAATAAGCGGGTTCTAAAAAATTTTAAAGAGATCTTTATTCAATAGAGGTTTCTATTATTCTAAATTGTACATCAATGCCTTTGATAATTTTAAGTTGTCATTTTCAGAGAACAAAATATATTATGCCTCTAATACCTTAATTCTTTATTATGAATGTTTTTTTAGCGAATTTATTAAAATTCTAATCAGGTTGGTAATCGGTTGGTTAGATTTTTTATATTGAAAAACTAAAATTTTGAATGACTTAAATCCAAATAACTTCAAATATAATTTAGAAAGCATGATAAATCTATCAAGAAGAGGACCACGACATTATTATTAAATTCGACTAGATTGTATGGAAGAATTACTAATCAAAATAATAGATTGTCTTATTATTATTTAACTGACTGCGAAAGAAGTCCCCTACATTTATGTAGGGGATGAATTTCGC
>CAZDJH010000382.1:0-4337 GCA_964505645.1 uncultured archaeon
ATCCATTTTTAGGTTTGTGATGTTCGAAAAAACACTTAATTTTGCGAATTCACAAAAAAAAGAGAGAAAAGATTTTTTAGGTGGTTTAACCGCGATTTTTCTTGTAGCATACAGCTAACCCAATTATCATAATGGCGGACGCAATACTAACGAGGGGATACCCTGAAACACTTCCCAAGTCGCCATCTGAGGTTGCGATGGAAAAATATCAAATTCTTCTAGGAACCTATGGATATGCTCATCATCAATAGCAAGTTCGCTTCCTAGATTATCTCCCACACCTGCGAGTAAAATAGGAATTCCCGGGTTAATATCTACCCATTCGTTTAGACGTTCCAACGAATTTTTCAATGATATATTTTTCCCATACAATTATCGCATAACTTCTCTCCTACAATGTTTTTAGTGCAATATTCTTGGTTACATGATTTTTTAAATATTAAATTCCCACATTTTGGACATCTATAATAATCACACATATGCTTTTTCCCCTTTTCAGATTTTTTTTATTGCTAGGAAATTAATTTTGAATAAAAAGTCTTTTGTTTTAATAAAGTACTTTAAATAAACATCAATTTTATATAATACAATATAAAGCAAATATTGAGCAAATACTGGAGCCCCAAAACCTCATTCCGTTTATCGAAGATGAATAGCTTCCTAAAAGATGTGAGAATTATTGAAAATGGACAAGTGAGGGACTATTATATTCAGATAGATAATCCTTCAAATGGATATGCAACCGTGTGGTTTGAAGCCAATATATCCTCACAATCTTCTACTAATGAACGATCCCGACCATCTGATGAATACTTCTCCCCTTGGTTAAGTTGGTATTATTTTGAAGGGGATGAGATGACCGTAATTGACAATAATAATAACTATAACGGCACCGTGGCTAATCAAGCAACCCGTGCCATTGTGCCTTCCGCCAGTACCGAGTTAGGAAACGCCTTGGAATTTGACGGGAGGGATGATTACGCCTATATCCAAGGGCAGAGCCTTAGCACCACGGATATAGGAATGAAACTCTTAAAGGATAATTCGCACCTCTACACCGCTCGTGACGTATTTATGGGATTGAAGATTCATGCAAAGCGGTTGACCAGTGAGGCCATCGTTTGGATTAAAGATTTCTTAACCGTTGCAAAAGAACGAATAGAGAATGAATTAGGGGTAGAGGTGATTTGGAATCATTTCAGATGCCCTTCCCAATAAGAGAAAGGCCATTGAGAGGTATTTCCTGACGCCCCTCATTGTCTCTGCCATTATAATTTTTATATGTACGTCTTTAAAGCACCGAAAGCTTTGGACAGCCATTTGATGACCCAAACACGGAAATCCCTCAAGAGTTTGTATTATCTAAACAAGAGAAAGATTTATGCCAATAAAGGAAAGCATTGGGAACCCTAATTTGCGTTAACCGAGGAAATCTTAGTCCACTTGAGGTGCTTATCAAAATGGAAAACGCGCCCCAAGGATCCCTTTTTCGCGGGAGCGGAATTGTTTTCCAGGTTGATTGATGTTTACTTGCTCTTGCGGGAATTTATCGCCGAGATTGACGCTGCGGGAAAACATTTTGAGGATGAAGGGGTTATTAGGGGGCTCTATCTCAAAATCAATTGTTTTATCAAGACGAATCAAGACAAGCACCAAGAACTAGAGATGATTAAAACGGACTTATCGGAGATTAAGGGTATCCTAGATGATGATTAAAGAATTATCCTTTAAGCAACTAAAACATCTTTTAAGAAAGATTCTTGGCTTTCGCACGGCAAAGTCCTACCTATTGTCTCATGGAGAACATATTATTTTGTGGATCCTGATGAAAAATTTGAAGGGATCTTAGAGATCTTAAGGACCATGGATTTCAAGAAGGCAAGAAAATCGATCCGTTCAGAACGCACTGCCAGAGATAGTATTAGGCTTATCATGCACAATTTTAGAGAATGGAAATTAAAATTACGAGAATTAAGGCAAAAAGGTAGGGAGTTAATGGAATATCTAATTATGAAAAATTATGAAAAAAAACGAACTTTTTTGTGAGAAATGCTTTGAAATCCATAAGGAAAATGAGCATTCTTCTCTATATAAAGACAGTAAAAGAGTAAAAGAATAAGGGAAAAAGAAAAGAAGGTAGAGAGAAAGGTAGGGTCGGGACGGTTAGGATTCTATTACCTCAACCGAGTTCAAGAAACCTGAAAACTGTTCGGGGTAAGAATCATTAAGTTCTTCCCCAAATCCATTGAAAAACTATAAAATCTTAACCTGCTAGATGTTAAGCCCACATAAGGAAAATTATAAATAGAGGAATGCAGATAATGAAGCAACAACAGCCACAGCAAACTCTTGGTTTTGATCCCGTACTATATGACACTTTTGCATTGCATTCAGGACAACGGAAATATTTTGTATAACTTTTTAAAAATGTTCCTTTATCTGTAGATTTTTTTCTTATTAAACAATTAGAATGAAAGTGAGATTTGCAACTAGGGCAAGTTGCTCTACTTCCTTCTATAGTACCGCCACATTTTTTACAGAAATACATTTTGGGGTTGTTTAAAAATAATATTTAAGATTAAAACCTATTAATCATTCGAGATCTATTTTAAACGCTATATTATCTTTTCCTGTTTTAATTATGTCGCCTTTACCCTTATCTTCTAATTTCTCAAATATAGTAATAATATCATCTTTTGGGAGTGTGCTAAATTGTTTATTTGCATCTCTCAATTCAAAAATTAGTATTGGGTCTAATTTACCCAACTCATAGGCCCAATGATAGATTTCTTTTCCCCAGAAATCCAGAGATTTCCAATATATCCTAATTACGTCTTCCTTTTCCGACCACCAAGCTGCTAAATTTTGCTCGATTAATTTCTTTCCGATAAGTCCTAAAGCTTTCTTCGGCTTTCCAAGGTTAGAAAAGGGTTTCTTTGTACATAATTGAAGTAAATCAATTAGGTGTAATCCTTTATTTTTTGCATAGTAGAAAAGAACCTTACCCCACTCACTTCTCCAAGAGTCATAATCGCTTTCATTTTTCTTTTTATCGGGAATATGATACATAAATTCATATCTTTCCTTTTTGAGCCATGGATACTCTTGAATTATTAATTTGGAAACCGGAACCGTTTCTTCCTCTTTGAATAAATCTTTTCTTTTATACTTCAGTTTTTTATTTTTCTTTACCTTTCCTTTTTCCTTTTCCTCAATTTCTCCTTTTTTATCTGATTCTTTTTCCCGTTTAAGCTTGCGTAATTCAAATAATTCCTTTTTTAATTGTTTTAACTCCTCAGTTTTTTTTCCTTCTTTCTCTTCTTTTCCTCCTTCTTCTGATTCTTTTGTAATATCATTTTTCTTTTGTCTTTCCATTTTCTCTAACACCGCAATGCAAATTAAAAATAGCGCCTATCTTTTATTTTGAAAGATCTATCTATTTTTGAGTTTTTCTATTTAGAACAATTAATTAGAGTAATATAAGTTTTAGCAATAAGAGATATGACCATTAATTAAAAAAAAAAGAATTTAAGGAATATAATTTGCATAAATCTCTTACTTATGGAAAATTTTTTAGGAGCGCTCATTGCTGTGAAATCTTTCTATTATCTCTCGATATAAACTCCTCGCTTTTCCAACTTTTTGACCGACTCTGGAAGAGTCGAATAGGAAATAGAGATGGGATTCTTCATTATATCTAGTGTTTTAAGGGATGTAAGATTAATGATTGAATCTGGGAGATTCTTCAGATTGTTATTATACAATTCGAGGTAAGTAAGTGATTTTAGATTACCAATTGACTCCGGGATTGTTGTTAAATGACCATTACCCACTATTGATAGTGATTTGAGTGATTTTAGGTCGCCTATCGATACTGGGAGAGATGATAAGTTATTATGTTTTATACTTAGGTATCTGAGAGATTTTAGGTTCCCAATCGATTCTGGGAGATTTATGATCGCATTACCCGTCAATTTTAGTACTTCAAGCGATTTTAGGTCCCCTATCGACTTCGGGAGTGTTTTGATGTTGCACTTATAAATCCCGAGTTGGGACACCCGGTTAAGCGCACAGGTAAATTCCGTAAAGTCTACATAATCAATAGATTTCGAGAATTTTACACCCGTGAGCGATTCCAGCTCCCTGAGTACATCGACATCGGATTTGATAAGTTCCGCTCCTCGAAACGCCACAATTTTGTCTTTAGTCATTTTACTCATCCCTTAATTAAAAGTAAATAGTGCTAAGTTCTGATGTATAAATATATATATATATATATGTATAAATATATTTAGAAGTCTTTTTAAGTCTTTTGAATCTTAACTTCCTAATTTTTT
>CAZDJH010000383.1:0-4329 GCA_964505645.1 uncultured archaeon
AAACTTAAAAATGAGTTACCGCGAGAAGAAATCCAAAAATATTCCAATGCTCTCATATCGACCCCTAAAATTATAGACGAATTTTTGGATGCAAACGCCGGTTCTATTAAAACCCTTGTGAAAAACTTAGAGAAAAACATCAATTATTTCTTTTTAGCCCGGGGGATATCCATTGCTACCGCAAAAGAAGGGGGATTAAAACTAAAAGAGGTCGCTTGTCGCTTTATTGAAGGATATTCAGCCGCCCATGCGAAACATGGCCCTATTTCCTTGGTAAGGGAGGGTTTCCCAATTATCTTTATTGCCCCTCCCGATAAAACCTATAAAAGATTAGTGGGAAATGTGATGGAGTTCAAATCTCGAGGAGGTTATATTATCTCTGTAGTGGTGGAATCCGATAAAAAAGTTACAGATTTGAGCGATGTGACGATTCGTATACCTCAACCGCCTACGAAGTATTATAATCTTTTCAGCCCCATTACTTTTATCCCGGCGCTTCAAATACTCTCCTATTATGCCGCCTTAGAACACGGACTAGATCCTGACAAACCCTTAAACTTAGCAAAAACCGTCACGGTTCATTAAATTGTTCTTAGTTTTTCTTTTTTCTAAGGGCCGTTTTTTCCTTTTTAAGGATAATAATTCTAAACTCATATCAAATTTTATTAAAATTACTACATTTGGATTTTCTGGATTTAATCATGTTGCGAACGGAGAATGAATGGTTCATCGATAAATTTGGAAGGTGTGTATTACTACGGGGTGTGAACTTAGGGGGGTCATCTAAAGTACCCTTTGAACCTAATGGAGCAACCCACATTAAAACGGATTTCAGTAACCATAAAGATGTTTCCTTTGTAGGGCGCCCCTTTCCCCTAAAAGAGGCAGAGGATCATTTTTCCCGATTGAAGCATTGGGGGTTTAATTGCCTCCGATTTTTAATGACATGGGAGGCGATTGAACACGCGGGACCGAATGAATATGACCGAAATTATATCGAGTATATCGCCGAAATACTTAAAATCGCAGAACAGTATGAGTTCTATATATTCATCGACCCCCACCAAGACGTCTGGAGTAGAATGTCGGGCGGTGATGGAGCTCCAGGGTGGATATTCGAAAAATTGGGAATTGATCTCACAAAACTGGATGAATCTGAAGCCGCTTTTACGATGCAAAAGAGATATGATCCCAAAAATCCCGATTTATATCCTCAAATGTCTTGGTCAAGTAATGCATGTAGGTTTGCCAATGGCACCATGTGGACGCTATTCTTTGGCGGGAAAGATTTTGCTCCATCTTGTAAAATTGATGGTATGAGCGCTCAGAACTATCTTCAATCTCACTACATCAATGCCGTTTTAGAAATTGTAAAAGAAGTAAAGGACTATCCTTATGTCGTGGGATATGACTCGCTAAATGAACCTGAAATGGGTTGGATCGGAAAAAGAGTTGACGGGAGCGAAAATGAGGATTTAAACGACTATATAGGTTATACCTTCACTCCATTTGATGCTATGCTTACCGCAGCAGGACATTCAAGAACTGTTGGGTTTAATAAGGTAAAGGGATTGGGAATTAAAGAAGTAAGACGGGATAAACTGAATAAAAAGCATGTATCTTGTTGGCTTGATGGATTTCCCAAGATTTGGAAAGAAGAAGGGATATGGGACGTAAATGAGGACGGAATATCAGTAATAGTTAACAATGATCATTTTAGTACAGTAAACGGAACTGCAGTTGATTTTCACTTTGATTATCTCTCCCCGTTTATTAAAAATTATGCTAAAAATATTAGAACAATTGATCCCGAGGCAATTATCTTCTTTGAAGGATATCCCTCGAATACAATATTGGGAAAACAACTAAAGTTCGATTTACCAAATAATGTTGTCCATGCGGGACATTGGTATGATGGAGCTTCATTAGTTACAAAACGGGTTTTCTTAAGGGCGAACTACGATATTACCAGAGAAAAGTTGATTATAGGAAAGAGAAATGTACAAAAAATGTTTACCCGGCAGTTGCATTTAATAAAACAAAATATGAAGGGTGAACATCCCACCATTATCGGAGAGTTTGGACTTCATTACGATATTAAGAATAAAAAAGCATATCGGAAGTTTAAAAAAAAGCCTAAAAATGCGTGGAAAACTCATGTTAAAGCCTTAGATATGTATTATAATGCTTTAGATGCAAATTTACTTCACGCCACCCAGTGGAACTATACCGCAGATAACAATAATAAGTGGGGAGATCTATGGAATCTCGAAGATTTATCTATTTTTAGTAGAGATCTGCAACTGAGTCCAGAGAATATTAACAGTGGTGGGCGTGCTTTAAGGGGATTTTGCCGACCTCATTTTTTCTGTTGTGCGGGAAAGCCATTAAAAATGAAATACAACCTAAAAGATAACTCATTCATCTTCCGATTTAACGCGGATAGGTCAATGGAACGGCCAACGGTTATTTATATTCCCAAGATACAATTCCCAATGGAGTATGAAATAAAAACTCAGCCAAAGGATGTCCCAACTGAGAAAGACGGTCAGCTATTAAAAGTATGGCCCGAACAAGAAGGTATCGTTACAATCTCCATTAGGGGGAGAAAAACTTAGAGATTTAAAGGCAAATTAATTAAACAAGCAGATAGGTTTTTTGAAAAATATCTAAAAGGATAATATAGTTTTTTTAGATTATAATCCTCGCATCTCAAAAATATGGCTTTTCCAACCGAACAATTCAATATAGAGCCCCATATCTTGAATATCTTGAGTAGGGTAGCGATAGCTGTTTTTATTCAATTTGTCTTCAAATAGGAGTTCCTCCGGATCTGTAGGTAAAACAGGAATCTTTATCCGTGCTTTAGACTTTTCTTCGCTGAAATTAAGTGCCAGTAAGAAATGCTTTCCATTATCCTTCCACCAATGGTAAGAAATTATATTTTCTGCGCTGTGTTCTTCATCTATGGGAATAACAGTACACAGCTCCCATTCGCCTTCCTTAATATTATTCGTTGAGATAAGATCCAAAATATCACGATAAGTTTCTAAAAGTTCGGAATTTATCGCTTCCTTTTTCCTTCGCTTCAATTGTACGGGAGTTCGAATTTGATAGCCTTTCATTTGACCCTCATGAATAAGACCCATACCAGGGAGTGATAAAACTAAAATCGCACCCGTTAGTGAGGGTATTATCGCCAATTCATTAATAATACGGGGCTCATCATGATTTTCTAAAAATCGAACCAGCCTCTTTTGATATGAAAAATCCGCAGCTAGATGGGTCTTAATCGAACTTGGATTTAGATCGATAATCCTGTCATATAGTCGCTTATCATAGCAATAATCAAACCCTTGCTGCATCAGATCCCATTGCATATTCCAATAAACTTCCCCGATGAATTTAAATTCTGGGAACTCTTGCTTAACTGCTGAAATAACAACTTCCCAAAATTCTCTCTCAGGCGGCGAACCAACCTTGTCGCACCATGTTTTCTTAAAAATTTCATTTGTCATAAGCATCGCCATATCACATCTCACCGCATCGCATTGCTCCGCGATTGATAATAGTCTATTAATCGCCTTTTCCCGAGCATCTTCCGAAAACGCATTTATTTGAACGGTATCTGTCCATGAGGGGAAGTAGGGATCCTTTCCATGGGCGAAGATTTTATCATATGTTTCGAAATACGCATCTGGGTTATTATTTAAATCTTCTCTCGTTCCCCCAATAAAAGTGTTGGATGTTTCTAAAGTCCAGAGATGGTCTCGTGATACGTGATTGGGGACAAAATCTAATATCAAATTAACATTAAGTTCGATCAATTGGTCTCGAAACGCCTGCAAGCCATCTTTTCCCCCAAAATACTTATCGACATGATAATAATAAACGGCATAAGGAGATCCAATAATATCTTCTTCTGTAAAATCATCTAATGCGTTGTGAAATTCCTTTTGAAGCCCTTCATGCTGTTTCGCAACCTGCTCACTTGTGGGACTTCTTTCCCATATACCCATCAACCATACGGCATCAAAATAGCTCAAATAATTATCAAATATTTCTTGGGGAATATTTTGAAGATTGATCTCCTCATTAAATTTATTAGAGAGATCGTTTAGCCACACCAACGTATTTATTTCAAAAATATTGGGATGTTCTTTCCATACTCGTATTATATTAGTCATCATTTAATTCCTTTTTTTTTGATTGAATTTCTCCTTTGACTTGTCCTTTCACAGATTTCCAGCTCTTAGATTCAGGTACGAAGATATGAATGAAAATCGAAGAAAAAATTCAAAATCTTCGAGCTGAAAAAGCGGAATTATT
>CAZDJH010000384.1:0-4323 GCA_964505645.1 uncultured archaeon
CGTTATATGAGCGCGTAAATCCGGGATAAGAGCATAATTCATTATGGAGTTTACTCAGATGTAATTTAAAATGTTTATCATCTTTATATACATGACCTAAAGATCTAAGGGCATCGATGATATCTGCGGTATCCGCGTCTTCTGGGTCAATGGATTGGCTCAACGTGTCCAAGTGTTCCTGTAAGGAATCCTTTAAGGAGATAAAGAGTTCTAAAATCCGTTCTCTCTGCTCTACCGAGGTTCGAGCTCTGTGGGAGATGACATTATGAGTTTCGACAAACTTATTCTCACCCAAGAACCATTCGGCAAATGCGGTGGTAATCTCATCCGTATCCGAGAGTGCCTCCACGCCGGGAAGGGCGGCTTCGAACTCCTCGATAAGGTCGGCGAACCGCTCGGGGTCAGATTTTTTCATCCCTTCCAAGATGCGTTTCGTGGCGGCGATATTTTCCTCGCTCGCCAATGCGAAGACGGTCATCGCGGGGATCCGCCCGTTTGCTTCCATTTCGAGCATGGCGGCGTAGGTGGCGGGGGAGAGGTCGGCCTTTCCCAATATATTTTCTTGGGGTACTTCAAACGTATCGGGGTCGGGGTTGGTTTTGGGGTTGACGCCGGAGGTCTCATAGACCCAGTCCTCGTCGATGTCCTTGTATTTCCCGACGATAAAGTGTATCACGTTGACGCCGTCGAGGGTAAACACGACCAGCTCGCCGATGTGATATTCGGTATCGGGGTCCATAATCTCGACGGGCACGCGCTCAAGGAGGGGGAATAACGATTTCGCTAAGGGAAAACGACCTTAAGCGCCTTCCGGACTCTATCTGCGAATTAAAGAAGTTGGAGAAGATCAACGCCCGCGAGAACCAATTGGAGTCCATACCGGAATGTATCGGGGAATTAAAAAAATTATATGATCTTGATTTGCGTAAAAATCAAATTCGTGAGATCCCTCAAACTATTAGCAATTTAAAGAAATTTTTTATTTTTTTCATTTTCATGATTCAGCTTTGTTCAAACTTTAGGAGTTAGAAGCGATAAGAGGGGATGTTCCGTTTGGGGGTATAGAGATATAATAAGAAGGTTTATAATCATAATGGGAATAATACTGATAATCCCAAGAAAAGTCTCGGGACTAATCTCACTTTTGAGGGTTCCCGTGCGTCCGACGGTGCCGAGGGGATATTCATCAAGTGTGGGAAAAAAGTGTAGGAAATGCTATTTTCACGCGGGGAAACCGCATTTTGCGGGGTATCTTCAAAATAGGTGCAGAGCGTGAGAGGATGCCATCGGGGAAGGTCAAATCACTAAACCCTCGCACCCATAGATTTAAATACGAGCCCTTCTATTTATTATATATGGAGACTCAAATAACCGAGCAAATTCCCGAAAGCGAGCGTGAGGTCCTTGTCGAGATCATCGAGCGCTTTTCCGACATAAGAAAGAAATGTGAATTCTACAAAATCTCGAATGGAAACGTTGACACATTATATTTAAGAGGTTGCGATTTCTCGGGTGTAGAACTGGATTTTTTCAAATCGATGTGTACGAATCTTCCCAACTTAAAGGAGTTGTCGGTATCAGCGTGTAATATTGGAAAAAATCCAATGGTTTTGGGACATCTTTCTAGGCTAACCCGATTAGAGCACTTACTGCTACGAGATAACGATATAACCGAACTTCCCCCTTCGTTTGGTGAGATTAAAGGGTTAAAAGTATTAGAATTAGATGGTAATAAACTTACCGAGCTTCCCGCGTCTTTTTCGGAGCTTTCGGGTCTTGAGCATCTTGTCCTTGCGAGAAATAGATTCACACATTTTCCCGAGGAGCTATTGGGGTGTAAACAGTTAAGAATCTTTGCTATTTCCAGCAATAGGTTTACCGAGCTTCCTGAGGGCATTTCACGATTGGAGCATCTCGAGCATATTGCTATAGGAAAGAATCAATTAAGTTCACTACCCGACTCAATCTGTAGATTAAAGAATCTTGAAAACCTATATGCGGATGGCAACCAGATCGAGGCAATCCCTGAATGTATCGGCGAGATGGAGAATTTAAAGTTATTATCATTGAGCGGTAACAAGATATCGAGGATTCCCGCTTCTATTGGCAAGTTAAATGCACTTACATGGTTAGAATTACGGGTAAACGAGCTCGAGGAACTTCCCGAAGAGATATGCAAGATCGAGTCTTTGGAGACGCTTTATGTATCATATAACTATATCAAGGAGGTACCCGGGACCTTAGCGAACCTTCCGCGCCTTAAAGACCTTGAGATATTGAGGGATAACCCAATAGAAAAGTCAGAGCTTCCCGAAGGGATAACCGAGAGGGTAAGATGGGTATCTTGAAGTCAAATTTATGTTTTTCATACCCCAAAAAATTGTCCGCCTTGCATCTTCGAAAATAGATCGATAAACATGCCCCGATTATCGGGGTTTCCGAAATTGAACTTAAAACTTGAGTCCGCTTCGATATTCTCAATCAAGGTTTTAATAATCCCTCTTACATAATCTTCATCAATAAGTTTCTTCTCATTTATTAACTCTGATAATGAATAAGGTTCAGTTCCAATTTTCACCTTGAACCACTCAAATTTATCTTGCTCAAAGTCTCGTTGAGATCGAGGATTATTCCATTCGGCGATGATATCATAGAGTCTCGAATAATATTTTTGCTTGTCGGCTTGGGTCCACCCCGAGGGGCATCGTCCGCGCTCGAAGCCCTTTTTCACGAGCCCCAAGGCAGTCTTATAACCCGGGTCATTGATCGCCTCGTATTTATTCCATGTATTATGGAACGACGCCGAGAGCAAGATGAGTTCCCCCAACAAAATGCTATTCTTCAGGTAGCGCCAATGGTGCCGTGCGATGGTGACGGCGACGTCATATTCCTCCGCCTTCGTTCCCGCGAGGTCCTTTGGCATCATTCCCGCTTGCTGGATGAGTAGCCCCACCATGTTCTCGGCAATGGTCTTCGGATAGAAGAACGCCCTGGGGTGATGTTCCTTGGGTTCCTCATATGACCGGAGTCCCTCACCAATGGGGGCATCGATATATTCGAACACCTCCATCGGGGACATTCTTCCGAGCTCGTAGGGCGAGTCATGTCTAATAATCGCATGATAAGCGGTTTTGGAGAGTTTAAAAATGCGCGGCATCCCCCGTAGGCGCCGAGCAAACTGCAAAAGCTTCTGTGCGAGCACAATCGCTTGCTGAGTGCTAATCTTATCAGGCGCGACGAGCGGGGGGTTAAACTTTTCCTCCGTAGTGAACCCATGGGCATCGATATAATCGGCGATCACCATGGCGAGGTCTCCAAGAAGCTCATTCTTGTCGGCGCTCTGAAGCTTTTCGGTGATATGGTCGGGGTGGATATCGGGCTCGTACTCTCTGAGAATTCTGCCGATTCCCGCCATGGTCGCTTGAGCGGGATAGGCGAGGAACTCGAGGAGCCCGCCGATGGAGAAGTGTGCATTCCAGTGTCCTCTTTTTCCTAATTCTTCACGGTCATTCGATTTAATGCCGTTAAGCTTCTGGTCTGTGGTCGACCTTGTATCCATCGCTCTGAAAAGGATCTCGGAGGCGGTATCTTGTTGGACGTATTTATCGAGGTCGAGCCATTGATTAACCGTATTCCATACGGTATCCACGAACCAGACGCGTCGGAGGAGGTAGGCGTCTTCGGAGATGCGATTATCGGAAATGGCAATGATTTCGTCCATTTTTTTAACTATCGTTGCTTTCATATCATCTCCCGTAAGCTGTTCGTATGCCTCAAAAAGGATTTGCAAGTTCCGGCACTCATCGGAAGTAAACGCCCGCTTGAGGCTGAGCAAGTCCTTCCTATCCCGGTCAGCTTTTGTACGGCTAAAGTCTTCCTTAAACGTGGTGTATGGCCTTGTATACTCCGGATATGAGCGTAGTTCTTCATTCAATTTACTTAAATGCAATTTAAAGTGTCCATTCTTATATACAGCTCCCAAATGTTTAAGGGCATCGATGATATCTGCGGCATCCGCGTCTTCTGGGTCAATGGATCGGCTCAACTTGTCCAGGTGTTCCTGTAAGGTCTCCTTGATCGAGATAAAGAGTTCTAAAATCCGTTCTCTCTGCGCGACGGAAGTTCTAGCCCTGTGGGAAACCATATCATTTATTACCGAAATCTTATTCTCGCCCAAGAACCATTCGGCGAATTGGGTAGTAATTTCCTCCGTATCCGAGAGTGCCTTCTCGCCGGGGAGGGCGATTTTAAACTCCTCGACAAGCTTGGTACGTAGGGAGCTTTCGGGCGACCTATTCAGCCTGCCGTTCTCAACAGCGCGAG
>CAZDJH010000385.1:0-4279 GCA_964505645.1 uncultured archaeon
ATTAAGAGCAAAAGATGAGGAACGGTACTCCTCACACGTAAAGTTTATGAATGAGTAATATCACTATAACAGAAATACGTGCATTTGATAGAATTATGTATCAATTTTCACTCCTTTCTTTTTGAGTAAATTAATAAGCCTTTTAGAGCGTACAGCACTATTGGGATCTACAGAGACATATTTCAAGCTTGGTAAGCGGCCCAAACATTCGGGCAGCTGGTTGAAGTTGTTTCTCCCTAAATGCAAGTGCTTAAGAGATCGAAGGTCGCCGAAGGCGTCCGGGAGGCTCTCCAGCTCGTTATGATATAAGTTGAACCTCTTAAGGTTCACCAGTTTCCCGATGGTGTCTGGGAGGCGCCGTAACTGGTTCTTATACAGTGATAAAACCTTTAGGTTCATCAAGTTGCCGATGGCGTCCGGTAAAGAAGAGAACTCATGATAATCCATATAAAGTTTCATAAGGTTGGGGAGTGAACAAACTATCTCGGGAAAAGAGGTGAACTCGTTCTTTTCCAAGGATAGGTACTCAAGCGAGGTAAGATTTTTGAATGTTTCAGGGATTTCGTTCAATTTATTATGATGTAATGCCAAATCTCTTAGGTGCGGAAAATTCCCGATAAAATCGGGCAGCGAGCCGATGTCGTTGTCCATTAGGGTTAAATCTTCAAGACGGTGAAGATGTTTAAGGGGGGCTGGGATCTCGGAAAGCCCGACCTCGGTCAAGCGCAGTGTTTCTAGGGTAGTGAGCGCACCGATAACATCCCACCCCTTGGCAAGAGGGTTTTTGGACACATTAAGCAACCGTAAGTTGGAAAGCCGCCGCAACGCGTTCGGGAGGGCGGTAAGCCTGTTATCGGTTAGCGAGAGAATTTCCAAGGTGTTAAGGTCCCCGATGCACTTGGGAACGGACTCGAGCTCGCTCCCGTCTAAATCCAAATATTTGAGCCTTGGGAAGCGGCAGACATACCTGGGAACATTTCCCTTAAAAAAACCGCCAATATCGAGGGAGGTTACATTATTATCGGCAAACCCGTAGCAATCTCTCAACTGGAGCCCAATTTCACGCTCCAATTCCAAGAGGAGGTCGGCTTGGGACTTCTCTACTGGGTTCCCGCGAAACTCGACTATTTTTTGCATTTGCATCCCTTTTTTTTCTCAGTTTATGGTTTTATACTTTTAGTTATATTTTTAGATTTCCCTATGTAAGATAAGGCGACGCGTCTATTTAAATGTTCCATTTTATTATGCGTTTAGCCTGGCCGTCCGTTACTCCTTTTTTGGGTCTAAGATTCGGGCTCAGGGTACTCGATGTTTTTGTACCAGTATACGGGGACGGAACTGGGGGCGTGCCATTGGAGGTAGCCACTTGGCCCGAAGGCGTCCAAAAGCCATCGCCATGGGGGTACCTTATCATACAAGTGAGCCTTAGGGTTCGACTCATAAAACTCGGTGTATGCCGTCATCGCCGCAATGGGGTCGTAAAGAATACTCTCCTTATCGCCGAAAGTGTAGCAGTAGACCGTGTAGCCGGCTTGCTTGAGCAAGTTCCTGAAGAACTGCATTTGGGTAAGCGCGTACCCCGAAACTTGTGGGACTGTGTGGACCACATGGGCACTCCCCCCGTAAATCGTGTTGGAACTCGAAAAGTCGTAGGACAGCTCTTGGCTCGATGTCGAGGACTTAAGGTCCATGATGATGATGACTTTTTCCTTCTCGAGGATTTTATAGGCGTCAATGTGTCCAGCCAAGATGGCCAAACTTTCGGGGTCGATGGCGTAGGTGTTCAGCTCGATGGCGTCAACTAATTCTCTGGAGAATGCTTCCTTGAATACATAGTCGTGCGAGTTCTTGTACCACTTTCCCTTGAACCAATAGCGCCTTGCCTGGTCATCGTAATCGGCGTGTTTATAAAAATCCTCGGAGAGCGGGATCAACGCCGCGTCCAACTCATCCTTAATTTTCGTCAGCTCTTTATCGCCCTTGAGGGGTTTTAAAACTCCATTCCTGAATTCTTCGATGAATTTCAAGCATTTTTTTTCATCATAATGAACCGTGTACGGACTTTTCGAAAGCTTGGATATACGATAGTAGTCCCAGTCATAGTAATTATATTCACCTAGACGGCCCTTCCGGCCCAAAATGTGGTCCACTATCTTTCTGGGGTAACCCCCCGAAAGGACCTCCAACATCTTCAAGTGCCCCTTGATGGGGGACAAAGCATCGGGAATAGAGCCAACCCGACTCCTAAAATCATAGTTCTTTTTAAGAAATAAGAGCTCGCGGTCTGTTATGTCGCGTTGCTTGGGTCGCTCGCCCTCCCACCACTCATGGAACCCTTTAAACTTCACCAAGGAAACAATAGCGAGGGAATAAAACTCTGACCGGAAGAGAAAATCATTTTGACTGATAATATCACGTCCATACTTGATCGCGTCCTCATTCCAAAATTCCTTAATGACATCGAGTGCCCCTTCCAAGGAACGGATCGAAGAAACTCCCTTTGTTCTCAAGAAAGCCTTAAACGATCTCATTTTTACATCTTTAAGGTTAAGATTATAGTCTGATACGTGTAAAGCATTCGCTATTCAAATATATTTAATTAGCTCATATTTGGAATGTAAATAATCGCCGAGTGTATAACTAGCAAATCCATTGCTTATCTCATCAGAACTCTTGAAAAAATATGGCTTACCTTTATTGATATAAGACCTTCCCTCTCCTGTGAATATATATCTTTCAAACATCTCTAAATAATACGAGGCTATTTGGACCTTCCGTGCACTGTCGCACTTCTTTAAAATGTTCAAATACCCCTTAAGTAAACTATGAAAATAAGGTTGCTGCTCCTTAGTCAAAGTAGTTGTTATAAAATTATCGTCGTCAAATAAAAATTCTGAAAGGTCTCCTATTGTCTCAAACCCAGTAAAAAACTCGTGTGTATATATTAATTTTAAGAAAAGTTTTGAAAAGGGTTGACTTTGATATTTATTAAAATAATCTAAAATTCTATATTTTTTAACTTTATCCAAATAGTTTTTAAAGAAAAATAAAACATTAATCTTAACCGTTTTATAATTCTCTTTTTTCTCCTTGTCCGTTTCGCCCTTAATAAGTTCATTAAAAAACTTATTTAATCTGGTATAAAAATTGCGTGGTCGGACAATACCTGGATATTCTCTATAAACTTGATCGGTGGCTTGAGAGTCTAAACCTTCATAGAAATTATCCACATATAAGGAGGATTCATATTTATTAAATAATATTTCTAGCGTTTTAGTTCCATAACCATCGCTAATACCATTATCATAAAGCTGGGTTTTGAGAACTGAAATACATATACGAGCATCTCGGTAAAAATTATTACTCCTACTAAAACCAAATAACATGTAGAAGGGTTGGAAGAGGCTCTTTATTTGACCCATATAATCTATCTTTTCGGAACCCGTGAGATCACTCCTTTCAAGGATCTTACTTAAAGTGCGAGCATAGTAGGTATCGAAAAGATTCTGTAATTCGTCGGAATCCCCAAAATATAATTTATAACCATCCCATCCCGACCCCAGATAATTTAAAATATTAGTAATAGGAGAAGTAGCGAAAAAACTCTTCATATCAGTAAAACTGGTGAGATCAAAACCAAACTGTTGGAGCTGTGTGAGTAGCTGTGACCTGAAGGAGTACATAAAGTCATAAAATGGTGAGGAAAAACCAGATTCTTTGATGTTCTCACCTATGTTATCCTTAACATTTTGTTCCCATTCTTCGGTAATCGTGAATGCAGATTGCCCTTCTCTGAGGGCGCCGTAATTAATCTTCGTAAGAGAATGCACCGCATAATCGGTCTTGAACATTACAATATGGGTTAAGGAGTCAAATGTGCTGATACCGTTATCCGAGCAGTATTTTATGATATCAAGAGTAGTACTGGGGATGACGACGGCTTTCTTCCCTCGGACCACTGCGAGGCCTAGCCCGTCGTTTTTCTCTTCGAGCTTAAGCTTCTTCTTAATATCATTTAGGATGTTCTCTACCGACGCCTTTTTACCTTCAAATACATATTCCCTTATCTGTCCCAAAAATTTCACCTTGCGATAATCAGTAAGCCCCACCATGGAGTCGATATATCCCTTATACGCGGGTGTGAGTACGCGTTCCTTCTTTTCGGCAGCGGGGTTTTTATAGCACTGTACGGTAGGGTATAAAACCTTAAATGGCAAAGGGCTTGAAGTCCCCGCTGGGTTCACCTCGACTCAAATTAAAAGCTTGCTCATCACCAACG
>CAZDJH010000386.1:0-4258 GCA_964505645.1 uncultured archaeon
AAAAAACACTTTGTTAGCTCTTATTTTACCGTTAATGGTAAACGCCTTCTTTCTTATATTAATGCGTAATTTTATGCAATCTGTTCCGGATTCCATTATAGAGTCCGCTCGTATTGATGGTGCCAATGATTTTCGAATTTACGCTCAATTGGTTATGCCCTTGTCCATTTCCGGGATAGTTACAATAGGCTTATTTTTGGCACTTGCTTATTGGAATAATTGGATGTTGGCAATGTTATATATAAAAGACAGATATTTATACCCACTCCAATATTATTTATATCGATTGCTTTCGTCAGTTCGTTTTGCCGACTCTTTAGCATCTCAGGCAGGCGTTCCAAATATTGAAATGCCGTCTGAATCTTTAAAAATGGCAATGTCGATTGTAAGCATAGGTCCCATCATCTTGTTATATCCCTTTGTGCAAAGATATTTTGTAAAAGGAATAACTATAGGTGCTGTTAAAGGATAGTTTTTAAGAAAGTTAATAAACGGTAAAAGGAGGTGAAAAAAAATAGAGGATTGAAAGAATGTATAAATTAAGTAAATAAATAAGTATAATTTGCATTTTTGGTAAATAACGTACTATTAGACGACTATAAAGAAAGGAAAGTGGAAAATGAAAAAGGTAATTATGATGATGATGGTTTTAGTAACAACCATCTGTTTTTCAAGTATTATTATGGCTGCAGGGCAATCTGATGGGGAGCAAGTACAAGGAGGCACTCAAAGCGAAGATAATATAATAGCTGAAAAAGTAGAGCTTGAGTTATATTCATACGGTGACCGACCTCGTGGATACGATGATATGCTTGCTGAATTAAATAAGCTTATAGAAGAAGAGCTCAATGCAACATTAAGAGTAAATTTCATTGGCTGGGGTGAGAGACATTCAAAATATCCACTCTTGTTATCCGGTGGTGAGAAATTTGAAATGATTTTTACAGCTAACTGGTCATATTATTGGGAACAAGCACAACTAGGCGGGTTTTTGAAACTGAACGATTTAGTGCCGCAATATGCCCCTTTATGTTGGGAAAATATTAATCAAAAAGTCTGGAATGAAACCCAAGTCGATGGTAATTATTACATGGTTCCCTATAATTTCAAAGAATTTACTGGATTTGGTTTTTTTTATCGAAAGGATTTAGCTGATAAATATGGAATTTCAGATGTTGATACACTTGAGGATATTGAATCCCTAATGGCAGCTACAAAAAAGGAAAATCCAAAAATCATTCCGTATAATGGTACAAAATCGGAGCGAATGGCTTTATCAATTCAATTAATAGAAAAATACAATTTATTGTCTTTAGATGGTAAAATGGATTCATTTATGCCGCATGTTCCATTTCAAGACCTTGAAGCTCAACCAATAGATAGATTCACGGAAGCTTATTTTCTCGATTGGTTAAAGATGGTTCGTAGGTGGTATGAGAATGGGTATATACCCAAAAACATTTTGAACAACGAAGTATTATCAATTGATTCAATGAAAAACGGCTTAGGGATAGTATCCGTTCGGAACGCGCCAAGCGCGTTATCTGATCGTGTGAAGATGCGGGTTGACCATCCGGATTGGGAGTTTGGTTATCTCGGATTTGAGAAAAACTTACCAGGTAAACGTTTGGGTGACGCGACCCAAGGGGGTATTGCAATTAATCGGACCGCGGCAAATCCGGAACGGGCATTGATGCTCTTGGATAAATTGCATAATGATCAACGTTATTATTACCTCACTTGGTATGGCGTGGAAGGCGATCACTATAAAATTGAAGATGGGCAGTATGTTCCATTAAAACCAGATGAATTCAATAAGGGGTCAGGATTTCCACATGGTTGGAGAGAAACTAAATATGATTTGCCTATTCAGGGCATGAAATGGGAAGATGACGAAAGAAGGATGGAAACATATTTAAAGAAGGCTTTTGTTTATCCATTTCAGAGATTTTCACCTGATTCTAATCTCCTTCAAGCTGAAAAGGCGGCTTTGGACGAGGTTTGGATTCAATATGGGCAGCCACTAATGTGGGGTATGATTGATGATGTCGAAGAGGGATTGCAAATTTACTTGGCAAAAAGGGAAGAAGCAGGATATACTAAAGTAAGGGACCAAATATATTCTGAATGGAAAGACTTTTATAATGAATACGTAAAATAAAAAATCACAATCCACCCACGTATTTCGCGGGTGGATTGTGATACAGTTTATTCAATAGGTCTCAATATCTCAAAATAATAGATAAGGCTTATTAGATGAAGAATGGAATTTTAATGAATGAAGATCACTATGTAACAGCGAAAAAACTCCCATCCGAAAAAACCAAACCAAACTCTCCAATTCATGTATGGGAAAAGTTGGAAATTGAGTTGCAAGCAAATAATGAATATTCGAATCCTTACATGGATGTCGATATATGGGTTGATTTACAGGGACCTAATTATTCACAAAGGGTATTTGGATTCTGGGATGGCGGGAATACATATAAAATTAGGTTTTTAGCAGTAGAAAAGGATACATGGAGTTATATTACCCATTCAAACCAAGATGATTTCGGATTAAATGGTTTTTTCGGGGAATTTGAAGCAATTGATTGGACCGCTAATGAAAAAAAAGAAAACCGTTGCAGAAGGGGAATGGTGATAGCCACAGAAAATGGGCATGCATTTCAATTTGTCGACGGGACACCATTTTATTTATTGGGAGATACATGGTGGGCAACCCCAACGGACAGGTTTAAGTGGTTTGATGATGATCGAGAGAGGGGAATTGGTCCTGAGATGGGATTTAAAGATATGGTAAAATATCGAAAGCAACAAGGTTTTAATTGTATTGCCATGATTGCTTCTTTTCCGACCTGGGCCAATGATGGATTACCCCATTACCTTGTAAAACAAGATGAGCCGGAGATCGGAATACGGGACGCATGGCGGCAACCTGGGACGGATAGTGCAAAAGATATGCATAATGAAGGCGGCCGACCTTTTAATTTTCCTGGTTTGGTTAAAGGATATGAAAATGTAGTCCCGAATTATAATAAAATAAATCCGGTATATTTTAGATATTTAGATAAAAAAATTGATTATTTAAATCAGCAGGGATTTATACCGTTCATCGAAGTCGCGCGACGTGATGTTAGTGTCGTTTGGAAAAAATATTACAATTGGCCTGATTCTTACGCGCGATACATTCGCTATATTTATGCGCGCTATCAGGCCAATATTTGTATATTCAGTCCGATCCATTTTGATTGGCTTGATATGACAATCCCGTCAAAGGAATACAATGGACCAGCAAATATGGTTGTAGAAGAATATGGCCGGCCCCCTTTCGGCACTTTACAAGGAACAAATTCATCTCCTTCCTCTTTAGTCCATTTTGGAAGTAGCGATGAAGCCAAATGGTTGACATTCCATCAGATTGGGAATTGGAGGGACCATGATTATTATTGGTACTTAACGGAGATTTTCAATTCCGAACCGAAACGACCTGCTTTGAACGGTGAACCATATTATCCCGGCTATCCATTTAATAAACCTCACGCTAATAGTGAGGAAGCCAACTTGAATTTTCGGTCAAGTTTGTATGGTAGTTTTCTTTCCGGTGGTTTGGCTGGATTTATCTATGGTATTCAAGGTTTATGGTCTGCTGATAATGAAGATGAAGCAGAAATAAAAATGTGGGAAGCATTAACTTTCACATCAGGAGGCCAAGTAGCATTCATTGAAAATTTCATTTCTGAGATTGGTAAAAAATATATTGAATTAATACCAAATCCAGAAATGGTTACCCCAAATAAAGCGGGACCGTCAAAAGGGCATAGAGGATGGGCATTCTGCGCCTCAACGAGGGCAAAAGATATTATTATGATCTATTGTGAAAAAGACTGTCCCAATATATTAGCGCGCGGGACCGTTCCTGATGCGTTGTATTATGGTAAATGGTTCAATCCTCGAACAGGTGATTGGTTTATTGATGACCGGATCCATAAGATAGAGTCAAATGCTGTCGGTTGGTTGAAAATTCCTAATTTCCCATCGAATCGTGATTGGGGTTTGTTGCTTTCATCACGTTCTTCTGAATAGGAAGTAACTGGAAAAAACTCTGTTATTTATCTTTTGTACGAATTTCCCTTGATATACAAAACACGATCAATAAGACATCCGTTCCGTTATTGACGGCAGTTGCGGTACCTTCGAAGATGTTCATCACCGCGGCAAAGGCTGCCATTTCGATTTTGTCGACAAAAATGGGAAA
>CAZDJH010000387.1:0-4246 GCA_964505645.1 uncultured archaeon
TATTTTTTTTGAATATGATAATGTCCAAAAAACAAGAGTGCTAATAATGGAAGAGAAAAGAAAAGAAGGGTTGGATGAATTGGAAAATGGGTTTCAAGAAAAGATAGGGCTTTTTCCGCTTGTAATTCTTGGAATCGCTTCTCTCACTGGAGCGGGTATCTATTCGCTATTAGGACCCGCCGCAGGTATCGCAGGCCAATCGATGATTATGTCCTTTTTTATATGTATAATACTTGCTTTTTTTCTTGCGGGATTATATTCTGAATTAGTTGCGATCAATCCAGAAAGCGGTGGAGCCTTCGTATTTGTTGAAGAAGCATTTGGAAGAAAAGCTCTATTTCTCGGATGGACCACTTGGTTAGCAAATATGTCTTATGGTGCTTTAGTTTCCCATACAGCAGCCTTCTTTATCACACAATTATTTGATATTTCAACAGCTTATAGTTTACCCCTTGGGATTGGATTTACAATTATGATGGCAGTGGCTAATGTCCTTGGTTCAAAATTCTTATCTAGAATTCAAATTCCATTAACGTTTGCCCTTGTATTTTCCCTTGTTGTTGGCTCGATATATCTATTTTTAAAACCAGATCCTTCCTTTAGTTTGAATTTAAGTGCTTTTATGCCCCATACCATAATTCCCACCATTATGGCAGCAGCATTATTATTCAATATATTTATAGGTTTTGAGGATATTTGTGCTATTTCAGAAGAATCAAAAGAACCAGAGAAAAACATTCCAAGAGCCTATTTCATAATGCTTATTGTTGCAACTATATTCTATTCAATGGTAATAATCTCTTTAATTATTTCAACTCCGATGGTAGACATAATTGGGAGTGAAATAGCATTCTTGGAGGCTGTAAAAGATGAGCAAATTGTTTATTTTATAGTATTTTTTGGGTCAATTTTTTCACTTATAGCAACAGCCGGAGTAGCTTTAATGACCGCATCTCGTAATGTTTTTGCGCTCTCTAGGAAAGATTTTATTGATAGAAGATATAGTCAGATTAATGAAAAGTCAGGTACACCCGTGAAAGCAATTACATTATCAACTATTATAACTATTTTAATTTTAATTAGCGGTCAAATAGAGTTTTACGCATCAATTTCAGCTATAACTTACATGCTTGTCAAGATAGCTATGGGTCTTTCGGTTTTTAAGTTCCGCAAAACACGTGAATATCCAGAAAATGCTTTTAAATTACCGGGCCATCCTGTTACCACAATTATCGCAATTGGAACGGCTGGCTTACTAATAATATCCTTAGGACTAGAAAGTTTTATTGTTTCCATATTCTGGTTGTCTATTGGATTAATTCTTTATTTATTTTTTAGTAGCAAGAGAAGGGTTTATGGTACAATCTTTTTAGTCTCAGCTTTTCTATTTACACTCTCTAATATTATGTTGGGACTTATAATTCTTGCTATGGGTTTTATTTATTATCTATTGACTATTGCCGATCGTAATTCTATCAAATTTATATTGGCAGGTATGAAAGTCTTTTTCACGATTACCGTAGGAGTATTGATTTGGCTTATCAAAAATTTTGGAGTAATGGATGCATTTGACTCAGCTTTTATCCCATTATTCGATAAAATGTTACTAAATATTTTAATCGCTATTTGTATTATTTCATTAGTGACAGTTTTATTCGATATTATACCCCTTAAGGAATGGGTATATTATTTCATTATGAAAAAAGATAAACAAAATGTTGCAATAATGGTTGGTCCAGCTCAAATTATAGATTTAGACCAAAAAAAACTTAGAACAATTCATATAATTAACGACATCATAGCCATTATTCAAATCGTTTCTTTTGCATATATTGGGATTTTAACAAGTTTGTTAGCATTAAATGTGGTTTCTATTCAAATACTGTTTTCAGAAATGGCTAGTGAATTCATAATTATGACAATTTTAATTATTTCTGGATTAGCCCTTTTAGCTTCGGGGGTATTCTCAATTTATATCAACCATGAGTCTAAACAAATTGGCGTATGAATATATTAACCTTTTAATCTTCATATTTTCCGATAAATATAAATTAGTGTAAATTTCAAAAAATAAAAAAAATAACCATATTAAATATAGAAATTTGATTAAGGTGAGATGAAATGGAGCATAAACTTGATAGTAAAAATAATAATACAGAAGAGAAAAGATATACAGAAAAGCTCAAAAAAATAGGACTTCCTTCAGTTGTTATCCTTGGAATATCCGCTCTTACGGGTGCCGGAATTTATTCTTTATTGGGGCATGCAACTGAGATTGCGGGACCCGCTGTCATTATGTCTCTTCTCATAGGCGCTATTTTTGCGTTCATTGTGTCTAGCTTTTATTCCGAATTAGTGAGTGTTAAGCCGCTTAATGGGGGCGGTTTTATTTTCATTAAAGAGGCATTTGGACAAAAAGGCTTATATTTAGGGTGGCTAACATGGCTAGCTAATATGGCTTATGGCGCCTTAGTTGCCCATACTACTGCATCATTTTTAGTAATTCTTTTCGGGATAGATCCTGTTTTTATTCAACCTATTGCCATTGGATTCATTATTCTTATGGCAGGTATTAACATTGGAGGTTCTAAATTCCTCTCAAGAGTTCAAATTCCTTTAACGTTTGCCCTTTTGATTTCACTTATTATTGGTTCGATATATTTGCTTGTGAATCCCGATCTATCAATCTCCTGGAGCTTAGATTACTTTTTTCATGAAGGAATAGTAGCAATCGTACCAGCAGCAGCGATATTATTTGTTGTATTTATAGGTTTCGAGGATATTTGTACAATCGCTAATGAAACAGAAAACCCACGTAAAAATATTCCCCGAGCTTATTATATAATCCTTGCCATTGCTACTATTGTATATCTTATAGTCCTATTTTCTTTATATTATTCTACAAGTGTATCCCAGATAATAGATAGTGAAATAGCCTTTTTAGATGCCGTATCAAAGAATTATATTGTTTACTTCATAGTATTGCTTGGCGCCATTTTCTCTTTATTAGCAACTTTGGGAGTATCCTTAATGGCACAGTCCCGGAATCTTGTAGGGCTTTCTATTAACGATTTCACGGATAGAAAATATGCCAAAATAGATGAAGATGCTAATACTCCCGTAAAGGCGATAAAATTATCTGCATTTATTACAATTTTAATATTATTAAGCGGACAAGTCGAATTCTATGCCTCAATCACGATTATCTCCTATATGTGTGTTGTAACTGGGTTAGGCTTAACGGTATTTAAATATAGGAAAACGAAAAAGTATGATGAAGACACATTTAAAGTCCCACTTCATCCCTATAGTACCATTTTAGGAATTCTCATGTGTGGATTGTTGGTTATTACTTTAGAATGGTCTATTATTTTTCTTCCAATCATTTGGTTATTAATAGGACTGATTGTTTATTTATTTTTCAGCAGTAAGAGAAGGATTTATGGGACTATCTTTTTAATAACTGCTTTTCTATTCACTTTAACGGAAATATATATCGGATTTATTATTATCGCTATTGGAATAGCGATTTATTTAGTCTCGATCGCAGAAAGATACTCAATTATAATTACGTTATCCGGTATTAAATTTGTAGCAGTTTTAATATTAACCATTTTTAATTATTTTATTATTTATTTTGGACAAATTCTCTCTCCCGTTCCTCATTTAGAAGTTATTTTTAGTGGATTACTACTAAGAATATTTGAAATTTTTATACTTTGTTCTCTAATTATTATTATTCTTGATGTAGTGTCTGTACGAGAAATTGTTAATTACATTATAGAGAAAAAAGAACCGGAGGAAGTCGCTATAGATCTCGGAAAAGGTAAAATTATTGAAGCTAGTAAACGAGAAAAACGAATTATTTCCATTATAAACATTTTAATTGCTGGGATTCAAATTGCTAGTTCTGTGTTTGCGTTCTCGTTTGCTATACTAATAGCATTAGATTTAATATCGATCCAAGAAATAACTCTATTTCATTTATTTTTAACTAATATTGTATTTGAATTCATCTTTGTATCATTTTTGCTTCTATTTGCGATTTGCGCTCTTGGTAGTGGAGTAATTAAATTGTACGTGGATTTCGAAGAAAAGAAAATGAAAATATAATATTATCTTAAACTTTGAAAATTTATCTAAAACGATTATCCTTGGGACTTATAAAGGCCTTATATTTCCCTTATCCGAGTATTCCAAAGTGCTCCAAATGGTTTTGCGAAATTTAGACGGAAATTACAAATCC
>CAZDJH010000388.1:0-4194 GCA_964505645.1 uncultured archaeon
AATCTACTTAATTTGACTATATTGTTAAAAAACTTAATCAATAAAAAAAAATTGTATAAGTTATAGAATTACTTTTTATTGTTTATGAACTATTACTCTTAGATGGGATAGTAAATGAATATGGACTTTGAAGATAAAAACGTTTTGGTTACCGGTGCGGCGGGCTTTATCGGCAGTAATTTAACGGATCGATTGCTGGAATTGGGAGCGAATGTAGTGGGTTTGGATAATTTATTTAATGGGCGATTGAGCAATTTAGAGTCTGCAATGGAAAATGAGATGTTTAAATTCCACAAGGGGGATATTAGAGACCTCGATTTATTAATGGACCTATTTATGGATATAGAGATCGTTTTTCATGAGGCTGCCTTCACAAGTGTACCACAGTCCGTTAAAATGCCTGCCAATTGCAACGACGTGAATATAAATGGAGTAATAAATATCTTGAATGCGGCAAGGAGAGCCGATGTGGAAAAAGTCTTGTTTGCCTCTAGCTCGTCCATATACGGAGATACTCCCGCCCTTCCTAAAAAAGAAACGATGAGACGCGTTCCGATCTCGCCTTATGGTGTTGCAAAATTAGCAGGTGAGGCGTACATGCAAGTATATTCCCACGTTTATGATCTAAATACAGTTTCCCTACGATATTTTAACGTGTTTGGACCCCGCCAGAAGGATTCCACCTACAGCGGGGTTATCGCCATTTGGTTGGGCAAGCTTATTCGGGATGAGGATTTATTGGTATTTGGAGATGGTAAACAATCGCGGGATTTCACCTACATCGAGGATGTTGTTCAAGCAAATTTATTAGCAGCAGAATCTGATGTTTCGGGTGAGATTTTTAACATTGGTGCCGGCTCGCCTATAACGCTTAATGAACTGGCGACTATAATGTTAAGAATTTCGGGCAAGGAAGATTTAGAGATTACATATACAGACCCGCGCCCGGGAGATATTACGCACAGCTATGCGGATATTTCGAAGGCGAAGGAAATGCTCAACTTTTCGCCGCAGTATGATCAAGAGGAAGGGCTGCGGGATTATTTTAAGTGGTATAAAAAGCAGTATAATGTGGTATTAGATATTTAATAGTAGGTTTATGACGAAGAGAAAACTCCAAAAAAATTAAAAATTATAATCTATAATAAAATAAGTTCTACCGAAATAAGTTCTACCGAAATAAGATCTACCGAAATAAGATCTACCGAAATAAGATCTACCGAAATAAATTATACTAAAACAATTAAAACAAATAAAGCAAACTAATATCTATTTTGAGGGTGAATTAACATTAAAGGAGTTATTTTAGCAGGCGGGACGGGTTCAAGATTATTTCCCTTGACTAAGGTGACCAACAAACACCTCCTCCCCGTTTATAACGAACCGATGATTTATAAGGTGATTAAGACCCTCACGGGCTCGGGAGTGCATGACATTACGATTGTTTTGGGCGGTAAAAGCGTTGGAGATATCGTTCGATTGCTCGGGGATGGGAGCCATTTTGATGCACGGTTTAATTATGTGTTTCAGCAAAAGGCGGGCGGGATCGCCGAGGCGTTATATCTTACTAAAGAGATCATTGACGGGCATAAGGTAGCCGTGATACTCGGAGACAATATTTTCGAAGAAGCCTTCGAGTCCGAAATCCAATCCTTTAGGAATTCGGATACTTATCAATGTAAGTTATTTATAAAAGAAGTTAACGATCCCGAACGGTTTGGGGTTGCGGAGTTAAATGAAGATGGCACGGTGAATTTAATAGAAGAGAAGCCAAAGGAGCCAAAGAGCAATTATGCGGTGACGGGGCTATACCTTTATGATGAGCGGATTTTTGAGGTGATCAATTGGGTCATCGAGGAAATCGGCTATTCGGGTAGGGGTGAGTTGGAGATCACGGATGTAAATAACTACTATGTCCGCAATTTCAATACCAAGTCGGTTATGGTGAATGGGTTTTGGTCGGATGCCGGGAAGTTTTCGACCTTGCTTCGCTGCTCTCAATTTATCCGGTCCAAGGAAAAAGATGACACATAAAAGACTATTAGATGAAAAAAAGGAATGAGAAATAAAAACAGAAGCATATCTTATATTAGCGTGAAAAACTATGGATAAAATAGCAACTCCCTTTCCTGATGTATGGATAATTGAGCCGGATGTGTATGAGGATAAGCGAGGGTTCTTTTTAGAGTCGTATTCTTATAAAAAATATAAAGACCTCGGAATCGCAACGAGATTTGTGCAAGATAACCACGCGAAGTCCCAAAAGAACACCCTTAGAGGCATCCATTTTTCGAAGTATCCGGGCCAGGCTAAGCTGGTGCGGTGTACCCAAGGGCGCGTGTGGGATGTTGTGGTGGATTTGCGCCGCGACTCTCCCACCTTTAAAAATTGGCACGGTTATGAGTTGACGGCGAGAAACTTTAAGCAATTATATATTCCCGTGGGGTATGGGCACGGGTATGCCGTTCTTTCAGATATGGCTGAAGTTCAATATAAAGTATCGGATTTTTATAACCCCGAGCTTGAATCGGAGGTGTATTGGGACGACCCGACAATAGGCATAGATTGGATGGTTGAGAATCCGATACTCTCGGTGCGCGATAAAAACGCCCCCCTTCTTGATACATTTCTCAGAAACAATCCGACACCGTTTACTCCATAATTTAGGTCTTATAATATTGATATTTGATTTTTTAATATTATCATTATCATATTAATTTCTATAACATTAGAATTATTTATTGATTTTTATTATGACAGAGGCAAAAAAGGAAAGAATTAATATTGTGGTTATTGGGATGGGCTATGTGGGCATTCCCATGGCGGCTCTATTGGCGGATGTGCCGAACTTTTATGTGACGGGAATTCAGCGGAGGTCCCAGCGGAGCGGCTGGAAAATTGATTGGTTGAATGCCGGAAAAAATCCCTTTGAAGGTCATGCCGGGTAAATTAATTGAATACATTACCGATTTTCCGCGAGTTATTGGCGGAGGGGGCAGTAAGGCGAATGAACGGGCTAAATTTCTGTATGGGAAGGTCGTGAAAAAAGAACTCCAGGTTACAGATACGCTCACGGCGGAGTTAACGAAATGTATAGAGAATTCCTATCGGGATGTCAATATTGCGTTCGCTAATGAAATGGCCCTGCTCTGCGAGGACTTTAACAGAAATATCTTTGAAATTGTTGAATTGATTAATCATCGGCATGACAGGATGATGCATTATCCCGGGGCTGGGGTGGGGGGACATTGCCTGACTAAGGACCCATTTCTTTTGCTCTACGGGCACGAGGCTTATTCCGATAAAAATTATAAGTCGAGAATAAAATTAGTACCCAACAGCAGGGAACTTAACAATTTTATGCCGAATCATATGGTCGAGCTTATGGAGGATGCTTTAAGGGAGGCGCGCAAATTTGTTGATAACCTGAAAATAACGCTTATGGGTGTATCTTATAAGGGAGATACCGACGATACTAGAAATACGCCTGCTAAAAATATTATTGAGAGCTTAATGAAGCGGTATCATTCACATAATATCGTTTATATTGCCCACGACCCCTATGTGAAGGAGCGGGATTATGACATGACCGACCTTACGGACGATATAAATGAAGCTTTTTCTAATTCCGATGTGCTGATCTTTGCGGCTAATCATAAGGAATATTATGGGTTGGATTTGGATGAAGTGAGGGAAAAGATGAGAACTCCGATAATCATTGATGGGAGAAATATTTTTAGTAAGGAATCCGTGGAAAATAGTGGTTTCATTTACCGAAAGGTCGGCGAGGGCCCGAATAATCATTAAAAATAGGGAAAGATTTTTATAAAAACAGGCTTACCTCTGTGTTAACCTTTTTTCATTTATGTTAAAGTTAATTAACGCAAAAAAATTTAGAAATTAAATTATTTTGATATTTACCTTTACCCTTACCCTTTACCCTTACCCTCTAACCTTACCCTTTACCCTTACCCTTTACCATGGATTACCACTTACCCTTTACCCTTAACCCTTTACCCTTTAATAAATTTATTAAATCTCCCATAAAAATAATCTAAAAATTTCTCTATTTTTGTGGTTTGTGAAAAATGCAGAAAACAATAGTATTTCAGTAGGAGTAGTTTAAATCGAAACCAATTATAAACATAAAAGTGAACCCCAAATCTAATAAATTCGCTTCTATATTTTAGAAAT
>CAZDJH010000389.1:0-4176 GCA_964505645.1 uncultured archaeon
AATGGACTCGCCCTCCTCAAGACATCACCATCGATGCGGACGGCTCGGTGTATTTTGACATCGACGCCTCCGACATATCTGGGGTCGCCTTCTATTCGGTCGACCACACGGCATTCAGCATCGACGCCAATGGAGTCCTCACCAACACGAGCGTACTCAGTCCCGGCACATACACCATAATCATCACCGTGACCGACACCTTGAGCAACCAACGCAGCAAGACCATCACCGTCACCGTCAAAGAGTTGGAAACAACCCCACCACCAACTGGAGGGCAACCTGGCGGGCAAGGAGGGCTCATCATCGGGGTCGGGATTGCGGGCGGCATCGGCGCGGCGGCGGTCATCATTGGCGGAGTCCTATACTACAAGAGGCGCGGCACGGGAGGCAGCCCCTATTCGTATCCAACGCAGAACGATTAAATTGGTTAGATTAGCATATATCTACAAGTAATTAGTTTTTTTCCTTTCCTTTTTTCTTTTTCTTACTTCTTTTCCGTTATAATTAACTTTTAATATTAAGTCTAATTTATATTCTTTAAACATTTACGTCTTAGTAGCCTAATTGAAACCGGACAAACCTAAATAAATACTCAATAAAGACTAAATCAATATGAACTAAATTAATATGAACTAAATTAATATGAACTAAATTAATATGAACTAAAGAATAACTAAACATTAACTAAGTTTTAATTTAAAAGGTAAGTGGAAAAATATGGCAAAAGTATTGGTTGTATATGGCTCAAGATGGGGGAGTACAGAGGAGATATCTAAGGAATTAGCCAAGCTGATGAACGAAAACGGAATTGAAACCGAATTACTTAACGTAGAGGAGATTAAAAGTCGAGATTATCCTCCATTCGAGGAGTTTGATGGCATACTCATAGGTTCTGGGATTAGGATCTCGAAATGGGTCAAAAGCGTCCGTAAGTTTCTCAAGAAGTACTCCGAGGATATAAATGCAAATATGGATACGATTGGTGCCTTTGTAAGCTGCGGGGAGGGGGGCGACCAGGAAATGCGTGCTCAAGCAAAGGAAAAATACGTTAAAGAAGTGCTGGAATCATACGGAGTTAAAGTTGATATTTACGAGGCCTTAGGAGGGCGAATCGACCTTACAGAAGAGTCAAATTTAGGAAAGATGGCGAGGAAGATGATGAATATGGCAGCCAAAGACGACCCCAATTTGCATGCTAATGAAAAAAATGACACGAGGGACTGGGAGAGAATTCGGGATTTCGGAATAAATTTCTGCGCACTCGTCAAAAAATAAATACTTGAAGGCGCGGTGGTAATTTCATCCAAAAACCCCTTTTTTATTAATTTTTATATATTATTTAGAGGGGGATAACCTATTCTCTAAAGATTGGTTTTAAACTATTAAACTCATCTTTTTATTTGCCATAAAATAAGGATATGTATGAAGAATAAATTGATAACATATTTTTAATTGGGTGCGTTAAAAAATGAGCAACCGAAATAAAATCACGATTGTCCAAATAAATGACAGCCACGGGTATCTTCGCCCTCACGACGAGATATTCTTTCAGGATGGCAAGGAAATATTCAAAGAGGCGGGAGGTTATGCGCGAATTGCGGGACTTTTTGATAGGATAAAAAACGAAAGTCTTGGGAGCACCGTTATATTAGATAACGGAGATACGATACATGGAACGTACTTAGCGACCAATAGGAGAGGCCTTGATATGGTACCTATCCTAAATGAACTTCCCTTAGACGGAATGACGGCCCATTGGGAATTTGCATACGGTCCAAAGGAATTGAAACAAATCGAAGCCAAACTAACGTTTCCGATTTTGGCGATAAATTGCTACTATGATGCTAGTGATGAGCTGTTTTTTAAACCATACCGAATTGTAAAGCGATTAAACCATAAAATTGGAATTATCGGCATCGCCTGTAATATTATTGATAAGACAATGCCCCCAGAATTTAGTAAGAGCGTGTATTTCACATTAGGGAAGGAGGAGCTTCCGAAATATATCAAGGAATTGAGGGGAGAAGGAGTGGATCTTATCATTGTATTGTCCCACTTGGGATACCCCCAAGAATTAGAATTAGCAAAAGAAACTGACGGAATAGACGTACTCCTAAGCGGCCATACCCATAATAGAGTTTATAAGCCCGTCATTCAAAATAATGCGATAGTCATTCAATCCGGCTGCCATGGCTCTTTTGTCGGCAAACTGGATTTATTTATGAATAATGGAAAAATTGAGAATTATGAGCATAAATTAATCGATATCAATGATAGTATCAAAGAGGATAAAAAAGTGAAAAAAATGATTGAAACGATTTATGCGCCCCACCAACCCATGCTCGATACCATCATTGGAGAAACGAGCACGGGGCTCCATCGCTATAATGTTATGGAATCTACGATGGATAACCTTTTATTAACGTCCATTACACGGAGTTCAGGGACAGAAATCGGGTTTTCAAATGGATGGCGATATGGGGCGCCGATTCCTCCGAGAAAGATCACTATAAATGATATATGGAATATTGTACCGACAAACCCGCCTATTTCAATCTGTGATGTATCGGGAGAAGATTTATGGAATATGATGGAGGAGAATTTAGAACACACCTTTTCCCGAGATCCCTACAATCAGATGGGGGGGTATGTAAAAAGATGTAAGGGTATAAATGTATATTTTAAGGTGGAAAATCCTGAGGGCAAACGAATTCAAGAATTTTTTATAGGAGACAATCGCCTTGACTTTGGGAAGACCTATAAAGCAAGTTACCTCACAGAGCAAGGAATTCCTAAAAAATATGGATTAAATCACAAACACTTGGATATTCATGCCGTGGATGCCCTACGAGAGTTCATAGAGAATAATAGCCCCTTTACAATTGAAAAGACTAACTCGATCATTCCAATTTAATTTTTTAAATGTCTTTATCGATCAGCACATTTAAATGTTTCAAAATCTTCGCAAAGCGCATCATGAATTAGCTTAATTCCATCTATTAGTTTCTCCTTTTGAACAATAAGCGAGAGATTTACCCCATTATTGCTTTGTGAAAGTGAACTGACCCTCACATCCTTTTTTGCCAAGGCTTTAAAGATATTTGCTTTTGTTTGATTGTCCAATATTTTTTTTCCGGTAATATTGATAATCGCTATTTCCTCCCAACTAATCTTATAGAATTCGGAAAACTCTTTTTCATCTCCAAGAACGGAAATTGCCCTTTTTCCATCTTCTCCCCTTACAACAAACGAAGTGCTCACTTCAGAAGAGCTTTGGGAAACAAAAGACACACTGATATTGTGCTTTCCCATTACGGAAAAAATGTTAGCCAAGATTCCTGGGACTCCAACCATACTTCCGGATGTAATAGTAATAATCGTTGCCTTGTCAATTGTTGAGATACCCTTTATGGATTGTGTGTCTGTTTTTCCCGAAATAGTTGTAAAATTTTCTTTTTCCCGTGGGTTTTCGAAATTCCGTATTTCTACTGGGATATTTTTATTCTCTATAGCTTCAAGACATTTGGGATGAAGGACTTTAGCACCTAAATTAGCGATTCGTTTTGCCTCCATATAATCCAAATATTTAATTAATACAGATTCGGGCACATAATTTGGGTCTATAGTCAAGAGTCCGTCTACATCCTTCCAGAGGATTACTTTAATATCCATTTCTGTGCCAACTTCTTCAATCGTTCTTGCTAAAATTGTTGCCGTATAATCTGAACCCCCTCTCCCTAACGTTGTAATATAGCCTATCTTATTTCTTCCAATAAATCCAGTTATACAACAAACGGTATCTTCCTTAGGGTTTTCTAAAAGAGGGACAATTTGTTTCTTAACCCTCGCATTTGTGAGGTCGTATAAGGGGTATGCATTATTATACTCGTCATCGGTGATGATTAAATTATTTGAGGCGATGAAAACAGAACTAAATCCCTTACTGAGTAAATATTGGTTTAGAATGTAAGTTGAAAGAATCTCTCCAAAACTCGAAATGTAATCACGATAATAAGGTTCAAGGCCGAATTCTTCAATATCGGCTAGACACTCTTCTACTTCACCTAACTTCTTATCCAACCATTTTCTACATTTATTATAATGCTGTGTATCTTGTCCAAATATCTCTTCTATTATGTCTAAATGCTTTTTTTCAATAAGCGTAATATTTCTATC
>CAZDJH010000390.1:0-4173 GCA_964505645.1 uncultured archaeon
CTTAGCGGACTCGTAGGAATCCCCGTCCTTTAGGGCGGGGAGACTTCAATAAAAAATGGACTCCATATCTTTTTAATACCTTGTGAGACATAGTATTACTAAGAAAGTATTAATAATATACTATTTTAACAATATTATAAAAGTAATGATTCAAATATGATAAAAAGAGTAAAAGAACTCAGACCGGACGCAGATCTTGCATCTCCCCAATTCAGGGAATTTCTCGAAAAATTTGAATCCGAAATAAATCGTGGAATAAGCACTTTATGTGTGCTCTCCATTATTAGTCTTAATAATGATGAAGGGATTTATGGATACAAAATCATTAAAGTATTAAAAGAAGAAACCAGCGATTGGCTTGTGATCGAGGAGGGGACATTATATCCCTTACTTAGAAACCTCGAACGTGAGGGATTTATAGAATCCAAAAAATTAACGACTGGGCGGCGGAAAAAGTATTATTATATAACGGAAAATGGTCAGAAAATTTTGAATTATCTCACAGGATATTATTCAAAACTCACTAAAGCAATAAGTAATTTGGTTGATATAAAAGTCGAGTTGAAAAACAAATACATTTATTGTCCCATGTGCGCCAATAAGATCGAAAAGGATCGCGGTGATGTAAGGTTCTGTTCTGTTTGTGGTTATAATCTTGAACAAAAAATAAACGAGAGGGGGTTTAAATAAAATGAAAAGCGAAATAGAATCGATTGTAGACAAATACTTGAAGAAGGTAAAGGAAAAATTACCCGAATGGTTAAAAGAGGATAAAAACGAGGTTGAGGATATTTTAATTGAACTGGAGGATCATCTATGGGCGAAGGCGAAAGATTTATCAGACATCGGGCAGCCCACCGTGGAGTCCATGAGAATAGCGGTTGCTCATATGGGAAGCCCCAGCAGCATTGCCCGGGGGTATAAACAGCGGGGAACCCCACATGTATATATCAGCAAAGAACTCTGGCCATATTATAAAAAAGTTTTAATGATTGTATTTGCAATCATCGGGGCACTCGAATTATTCTCGTTTATTGTGAACCTAATAATCGGAAATTGGGAAGAGGCATTCAATATTATAGGGTATTATACGGCGTTTTCATCGGCTTTCCTAATTATATCGGTGATATTCGTTGCACTTTCTATGGAAGGGTTCTTTCCGGAAGATTTTATATCCAAAGCGGAGAGAGAACGGAAGGAAAACGAACTCATGAAAGCAGAAGAGATGGGGCTCCCAGTCTCCCCCGATACAGGAAAACAATTGAAACCGTTTGTAAAACCGATTGAAAAGTTTGTTGGCGGTGGTTTTGGTATGGTGTTTGCATTAATACTTATTATTCAACCTGTTCCGGGGTTTTTTACATTAATGAATCCCGAATTTCGGTCTTATCTCGTCTTGATTGGAATGTTATTCTTGGTAGATTCAATAACTTCATTTATACGGGGTTTTCTCGGGAATACGCATGTATCAGCACATCAATTCATACAAGTGATCACGATAATTACCAAAGTTGCAGCCGGTATTATTCTACTACTGCTTTCAACAGCACCCAAAATCTTTCCAGTCATCTATTTAGATGAAACAGGTATTATCGTTTCGGAAATTGCCCCTGAATTTATAGGCTTATATGAGATCTCTATGAGATTATTAGGATTCATAGATTTTGCCACGATTGGTGCGAATATTTATGAAACCTACAAACTTCAAAAATATAAGATTCCTTTCTTTCTTTATTAATTCTTTTTTTTTATTAATTAATTCTCTCTTTCTTTCTTTATTAATTCTTTTTTTGATAAAATTTTTTTTCTCTTATTTAATGATTGCATGTTAAAGAATTAGAGAGCATTTATAATCGAGAAATAGAAAGAATAGGTTGATATGATAACGTAACGTATAAAATAAATATTATTTTGTAATCTCTGTATTTTTTGGGCTCCGTGTCTTATTGAACTGAATGTTTCCTATTTTTTCAATAAGGTTAATAAAATTCTTTTTTTGGGCGTTTTTTAATAAGTCGGGAATGGCTTCACCTAATGCCACTATATTATCCATACCCGCTAAATATAAGTAATCCTCATTATCCAAATTAATTTCCAGAATCTTAGCTATGCCTTGAAGAGATTTCTTCAATTCATTGAATGCTCGAGCGGAATTCATTATTTTGCTTTGTTTCATTTTACGGGAAGGATGACGAAATCATTTATTATTTGTTCTATCTATGATTAAAAAGTTAATGATTCTTAATAAATTCGACAGTCTCGTTAGGAAAGTCTTGTTTTTATTGCGTTTTTTATTGCGTTTTTTATTGCGTTTTTTTTCACTTCTTTTGTGTTTTCCCGATTGAAACTATAGTTAAAGAAAAGATTTAACTTAGGCGATTCATTTTAAAATTCGTGGGGAAATTATGAAGGATTGACCTTGCGTTTTTCGAGGACACATATGAGTAAATAATGATTATGATTGTGCAAAAAAACGCAGACATCCCGAGTTTGAGAATCAGGACATTGGAATCCTGTAAAAATGGGCTCTTTTCCTAGCAAAGGTGACCACCGACGCGATGAGGCTTGAGTCAGTAACCCAGGCAGGATACATGATTCGCAAGATACCCCGAAAGGCCTAACACGAGAGAGCTTTTTTAATATCATGGTTATAAACCCTTAAATGAAAAAAAGAGTTAGTGTTTTAGGCTACATTCAAATTATGGAAGTTAATATTAAAACATAAGTTAATATTAAAACATATAATAATTATTTTCCTTAAGTTTAAATTAAAGTTCTTTTACTTACCTTGTGTAAGTAATCTATAAAATTCATTAGAAATAGGTTGAGGTTAAGGAAAGATGTCGCCAAATTCTCGTATTAAATGTCCAGATTGTGGAAATAATGAGGCAAAACGCATTTTTGAGGGGTCAGATAAGGATAATGTACTATATTATTCTATGCAAGGAAGACCCGTCTATGCTAAAAACTATCGATGTGGAAAGTGTGGAAGTATATTTAAGAAGAATTCTAATTAAATTATTTAACAAAAGCATTAACCTTTTTTCTTTTTTTTCTTTCTTTTCGTTTTTCGCTTTAAACTGATGGTGTAAAACAGCGGTATATTACCTATACCATATTTATCAGGATAAAAAAAGAAAAGACTTGACCTATACCATACCCATTGAAAAATTTTATTAATGACTTTAATTATCATATAAATAGGTTTTGAAAATAATTTTGTGGATTTTATGGGAAGGGTAATTGAATTACAAGATATTCTGACAATATCATCAAAGGAACTTACAGAATTAAAAGATTCTTTTGAATCATTAATAAGCTCCCTTTCCCGAGAGTTAAAACTCCCTCCAAAGGTATCTTGTTTTCACATAGAGAAAACAGATAAAAATTTTGCCATTAAAGATATATATGCTCTGGGAGTTAAACGTAGAATCAAGGATCATACACTTTATCTAACAATTTCTGATGCTTTCGATCAATTTCTTCCATTTATTCTTTTGCGGGAGGCATATTACTGTTTTCTCCCAGATGGTGCTTTAAAATCTAGAAAAGTCAAAATTTATGTAAATCAAATCGTTGAAATCAATTTAGAGAACCATTCTTCCATTGATAAATGGAGACCTTTAATTCGGAAATATATTGTCGACAAGGAATATAAAGAAAAATATGAGAGATTAGGAAAATTTTTCAGGAAATATTCAGAACAACTTGACAATCCGATTAGATTCTTTTTTAAATATATAAACCAAAATTTTACCATCCTTGAAGAAAAAGATGATTTATATACAGAATTATTTCAAGAATACCTCTTTAAAATCTCTCGAAATTTATATAATGACGAAACAATCGAAACAATTCGGGTCCTAATAAAAATCTTCTATCGAGTGAAGGTTTTTCCATCCCTTTCAGCATGTTTTAATTTTTTTACCAAATTTAAGCGTAGTGGTTTCATAAACACGAACTTAAGCCTACGAAAATTCCAGAAGAATATGCGCTGGTTAAATAAATACACCTATATCGCGCCAAATTATAAAATCTCTTATGAACAATTTGGTTTAAATCCTTACATTATAGTGATACACTTTCACCCTTTTATTTCAAAATCAAAAGGCGATATGAAAAGCCTAATTGAACATTTTCCCCTTCTTAAATATGTAAGATTGGAACAAAATG
>CAZDJH010000391.1:0-4165 GCA_964505645.1 uncultured archaeon
GAGCTACAGTAAGTCCTGATAAAAAAGATGTTTTTCTATTAAAGCCTAAAAGCCCCATTAAGGTCATTACGATCAAGGGATTTCCAAAAAGGACAAAGAGTGAAAGGAAAATGGCAGGTACAATAAGATTTCCAACACTTCCAAGATCCATGCTAGCGCCAAGAAGAATAAAAAACATAATAATAAAAAACTAAATGCTATTCTTCAACATATCGATGAAAATTGCTTTAAGAGTGCCAGAATCTTCACCGATTTGGGAGAAGACTCTGCCGCAATTCGGGATACCGATACCTATATTCTAATTACTACCGACAGGATTATTACTTCCTTTGTTGAGAAGTACCCATTTGGGGCGGGATTCAGTTCGATTCTTGTTAGTGTTGATGATATTTACGCTTGTGGGGGGATCCCATTAGGAGCAAGTATCATTCTCTCATTTAAAAAGAAGGAGGTGGGAGAAAAGATTTTGGAGGGGATTTGCTGTGGCTCACAAAAGTTCCAAGTCCCTATTATTCGGGGGCACACTAATGCGTATGGGAACTTTTATGAGCTCTCATCCACAATGATCGGTGAGATCAAGAAGGAAGCTTATATTTCGGCTGGTAACGCACAACTAGATGATCATATTATTTTGGCAGTTGATTTCGAGGGAAAAATTGGAAAGGCCAGTAAATATTTTTTTGATACTACCACTTTTAAAAGCTCTGAGGAGGTTTTAAGAAAGAGAAAAGCCATGAATCTAATTGCAGAACGTAGATTGGCTCATGCCGCAAAAGACATTTCAAATGGAGGGCTTTTTGGCTCTATTTTCCAACTAATTAAATATTCCAACGTAGGCGCAGACATTAACATCTCTAATATTAGAATTCCTCCTGTATTGATTGAGGAGAACTACGATATAATAACCTATAGCAAAATGTATTTGACTTCGTCCTTCATTTTGACCGCACAAGGGGAAAAATGCAAGGAAATAATAAGAATCTTTAAATCACACGGTTTAAAGGCTATGGTTATTGGTAAGATCATTCGAGAAAGAAATCTATTAAAAATAAATAATGGAACTGACTCTATTGATGTTATGAAATTTTGAAAAGATTCCAAAACTTTAATAAAATTTTACTCTTAAAACTAATTAGTCATTGAAATTCATACGATAACTATATATAAAATCAGTTTAAATATCATGGTTAAGATAAAAAAAGCACTATATTTCGTAATTGGAATTATTGAGATAATTTTTTTTGTAATTTTTGTCATACTTGAAATGTTTGTTGAATTAGCTCTTCTAATACCCGTTATCTGCTTTTCTATTTTAATCCCCGCGCTTATCGAATTCAAACCCTCAAACGCACCCCCAACTTCTGTATCAGAATCTCCTGAAACTATCTCATACGAACAAACAGATGGTCTACCCGAAGGGAAGGTGAAATGTCCTCATTGCGGGTCACAAATTCCTGAGGGGTTAACCTTCTGCCCCGAGTGTGGGGCACGGATACCTCCAGAGGGCCTATTTAATCCATAAAGGCGTGCCTAGACCCTAATCTTATCTCTATATTTAAATTGCGTTGATTTATTTAATAATTTGTGTAGTATATATTTAAATTCAAAAAATTACTTTCTAATCTGTGCCTAATTAAGGTTTATAATTTAAAATTTATTTCTCAAAATATAAGGTTAAAATTCTTACATATTTTTAAAAGAAATGATTGATTTAGAGGTTAAAATTGGAGATACTCCAGGAAAATTAATTGAATTACTAAAGCCAATTTCAGATAACGGTGGAAATATCTATGCAGTTTGGCATAATCATGAAAATAAGGTTAATAATCTAATACCAGTAAGAATAAAATTTGATTTGCCTAAAGAATTAAGAGAAACAAGTCTAAATAACATTAAAAAAGAACTGCAGAAACAACAAATTCAGATAAAATCTCTGACCTTAGATGAGGAAATAAAGCAAATCGTTGTGATACTAACGGGGCATGTGTTTGATACGGACATTGTGAACACAATCGACAGATTAGCGTCAAAAAACATTAAAGTCCATGAGTTGAAGGCATATTTTACTGATATGAATGCGGTCTCAAACGTAAAGCTTAAACTCAATGTTAACTCGGGAATTACTCGAGAACTCGTATTTGAAGAATTAAATAGTATATGTGGAGAGAAGGATTTGTTTTTAATTAGATCCTAATCAATAAAGTACTTTAACCCTCTTAAAAACTATTAAATTGACAGAACACTATGAATTCAATAAATATTTGCCTTATCGGAAAAGGAACTGTAGGGACATGCCTTTTGAACCTATTAAATGAACGGAAAAAGGAATTTGAAGAAAGATTTGGTCTTGAATTTCAGGTTAAGGCTATTTTCGAATACGATGGGGCATTAATCAATGATGATGGGTTAGATATTGATGTCATACTCAAAGCGGGACAGAATTTTCGAGACCTCGATGCTTGGAATGATGATGTTACCGCAATTGATCATATTTCCCAAATTGGAGTAGATATGTGTATAGACATAACACCTGTTAATGTTGATACTGGAGAACCCGCATTATCTCACATTAAAGAGTCACTTAAAAATCATATCGATGTGGTCACCTCAAATAAAGCCCCTTTCTTCTTAAAATATAAAGAAATCCATGATTTGGCAGATAAAAACAATTGCTACATTAAATATGATGCCACAGTCGCTTCTTGTGTACCGTCATTATCTCTAGCGGACGATTTAATTGCGAATAAAATTATTAAGATAAAGGCAATACTGAATGGAACTTCAAATTATATATTAAGTAGAATGAGCGGAGAAGGGGTAGAATTTTCCTTGGCCCTCAAAGAAGCGCAAGAATTAGGTTATGCGGAGGCAGATCCGACTTTAGATATTGAGGGCTATGATGCTGCGGGTAAATTGGTTATTTTGGCTAATGAATTATTGGGATGGGCAAAAACCATAAATGATGTTAAAATCCGAGGGATAACCAATATAACACCCCAAGCAATAAAGCTCGCAAGATCAGATGGTTATGTAATAAAGCATTTAGCGATAGCAAAAAATAAATCACTTATAGTCGAGCCCCGATTGGTAAAAGAAAGTTCCCCGCTTAATATAAAAGGAACAAGGAACTTGATCCAAATCCAAACACAGTATGCTGGCCCAATTGTTTTAATCGGAAGGGGTGCTGGAGGTTATGAGGCAGCCGCAGCAATACTTAATGATGTAATGACAATCCTAAAACTGAGGAAGAAAATAAAACAATAACCTAGAAATCGTGAAAAAGTTATGGATTTTGATTTTAAACAAGATTGTAAAGGAATTATTTCGGTTATTTGTGGAAGCCAGATTGATAAAGGTACTGAACAAAAAGCCATTGAGATTGGAAGATTATTAGCAAAAAATAACTATGCAGTTGCCTGTGGAGGGCTTTTTGGAGGGATGGAAGCCGTATGCAAGGGGGCAAAGCAAGAAAATGGACTCACAATTGGAATTATTCCCCATAAGAATAAAAGTGCGGCAAATAAATTCGTCGATATTGCGATCCCTGTACCATTTTCTCAAGCCAGAAATCTAGTGGTGGTCCTTACTGGAGATGCTTGTGTAGCCATTAGTGGGAAGGCAGGAACACTTTCTGAGATGTGTTTTGCTTGGATTTATCAAAAACCTATTATCGCTCTTTCAAGTGTACCAGGGTGGTCTTCAAAAATGGCAGAACAAAAGATAGATGGAAGAAGGCCGGATAAGATCCACGGCGCAAAAACCCCTGAAGACGTAATCACTCTTCTTAATCAATTACTTTCTGAAAAGAAACAACAGAAAATAGAGGAAAGAGATACTTTTTAATTTTTTCATCCAGTCCACGGGAAAAAGATCCTTCAGGGATCCGATCGAAGTTCCCTCCGGAACTACGGCAAGCGTATACACCGGGCCTGTAATGTTCTTCTCCAGAAGGCTGCCAAAGACATCTACGGTGGCTTTTTTGGGGGAGCCGACGCCGGCCACGAGCAGCCGTGGCCCGGCATGGCCTTCAAAATCGCTGCCGCTTTCCTTTGCCAAGTCTTCGGCCACCGGATATCCGCCGGCTTCAAGCAACGATCGCAGCCGGTTTCTTTTTTCTGCGTTGCTTTCGATCAGCACGATGTTCATTGCCGTTTTCCCTTCCGTT
>CAZDJH010000392.1:0-4149 GCA_964505645.1 uncultured archaeon
TAAAAGGGGTTTTGAGTATTTAAATGAGAGAAGGGTTGTAATTAAGTAAATTACCATCTGTAATAGATGCTTTCCATATTTGAGTTGCTTAAGCCCGAGCCTATCAGGGAGTCACAGGGAAGCTAAATTTTCATTATATTATGACTTTCTTAAATTTAAGAAAATCTCTTTTTTATATTATTTTCAAAAGATTAACTCGAATTGCTCAATTTATCCTAATTGAATCCTATGTATTAATATTTCCAAATCATCCAATAGATTTGGGTTTGGAGTATAACCCAAGCTCAACCGTACATGAATTTCATTTCCTTCACCTTTCGTCCAGTGATCTACGAGATCATATGCTTTTCCATAAGAGGTTGCCGCCTTAATTGACAATCCATTACACCATTCTCTCCATTTTTCTTTTCTTTCTCTCGATGATTGAGGTGCAGATTTTTTAGACTTAACGATAAAATAAACCGCTCCAGGGTATTTGAAATGATTGGAAGAATCTGGACATTTCCATACATTCACCCAAAGGACTTTCGAATTTGATTTTAAAAACGGAAGAACATGAGATTCCATCAAGTTTGACAAATATTTCATCCGTTCTAAAAGATCCGCTTGTAGAGAAATCATTTCACTGATATGATTTGGAGGAACGTGCATTCCAAAGGCTTTAGCAATTCTCTGAATCCTTTGGGTCATTTTCTTACCCTTACAGAGAACATGACCGCCAAACCTTTTACCTGCATTCCAATATTTAGTCATCGATTCGATCACAATATCGGCACCATAGTTAAATGGATTAAATAAATATGGTGAAAGCCATGAATTATCCACAATTAGGGTTGTCCAATCGGGAATTAGGTCCCATTGCGGAGCTTTACCTCTTGGATTCGACGCACTCTCAACTATAAAAGCATGAATTTCCGGAGAAGTTTTTTTTAAAATATCTTGCAATGCATCCCTATCCCAAACATCAACCATTTCACATTGATGGGGCGTATGAGTATCAATTAAAGGATAAAGTGATAAAAGCGTATCGGAAAACATTTCCGAAGAGAAAATAAAACGTCCTGGCGATTTCTTCCTACTTTCTGCCATGGCAAAAATACTTGTGGTCAACGCTGCCATACCAGATGGAAATAAACAAGCAGGGTAGGGATTTCGATATGTTTTAGCGATTATATCCCCTAACTTATTTATGATTGGGTGTCCTGCCACCCGAAGATACAGCCCTGAATCCAAATCAAATGTATGATCTTCCATAAATTGCTAGTATTAACGATGGAACACATAAAAACAATTTTCTAATTAAGAACTCATCATTTTTCTTTCAAAACTTTTAAGGCAATCTGCGTGGATTCTATTGCTTGCTGAACTGAAACCACGCCAATAGCGACCGCAGAGATGTTATGTTTTTGAATATACTGATAGGCTCTTTTAGGATCCAACCTCCCTGCAGCTAAGGTTTTCATACCCACAAAAGAAAATCGATCGGTATTATCAACCATCCCTTCCAACTTTTCTTGATTTCCCATATATAACCCCTTAGCATTAAAAGGAATTAATACTGCCTTTATATCCAATTCATTCTTTAAAACAAATTCAAGGGTTTTAATTGGGTTATGAACTGCAATACCCCCCAAAACACCCCGGGAAGATATATCTTCCAACATTTCGATCAATCGCGCATCCCTTTTATCGGAGACCATTCCATGAGCAAATATAATATCAGCACCGAGCCTTACTAATTCATCTATTTTGGGATCGGAGCCCGGAAATGTAGATCCCGTTATAACAAAATCATCATGAGTTTCAGCCATAATATTGGCCGCTTCATTTATTTTTCCGCCCGGAACCAACTGAATCCCCCTTCCCCCGACACTATAACTAGCTTCTAATATAGCTAAAATAGCTTCCGCATCATTTAAAAACTTCCGGCGGTACTCTCGAGCCTTTTTGCCAAACTGTGCCGCTCCAAAGAAGGGAGATGTTCCTATAGAAACTAATGGCATTCTAATCCTATCTATTTTCGTAAAAATATTTGGTCACCAAGAGCAAAGAGGTAATAATATCCATATTTTCTATTTTCTTAACTTTAGTTTATCTTTAAGAAAAACCCATATATTTTCTGAATCGATTATTATTAATTATAACTATGGATGTTAAGAGAACCTTTTAATCATAAAAATTAGCAAAAATGAGATTATTTGAAGAAGTCAATCTTTAGTAATTGTCTCATAAATAAGATGAATTCTTGGGGACTTTCTCCTTAATGAAACGCACTGATCTTCTTCACAACCTCGCATAATTGCAATTAATTCATTTAAGTGAATGGTAGCGATTTCCAGTCTTTCCTCAAACAATTCCGTAATTCTATCTCGGAATTCCGGCTTACTTAGTGTATAAAGGCAAGTTGGGCAAGGCATTAATAAAAAGCACGCATCTACGTTTTCAGCGCTCTTAAGTTTCTTATATGTGGTTTTAAGTGCCTCATCAGGGTGAATTACGATTTGAGATGCCCCCCATCCACAGCACGCCTCTCGTTCGGCATAATCCACAGGAATACCTCCAAAAAGTCTAATAAGATCCTCTAACTTTGTTTTATCCCTCAAGTAAGTCTCGATATCCCTATCACGTTCCAGATTTAAATAATGGCACCCATAATGAACCGCCACCTTTAATCCCTTTAAGTCGTACTTCAAGACATTTAAGACCGATTCTCTAATAAGATAAATAAAGTCCAAATCGTGTATAATCCGTAAATCTGGGTTTTCAAGGATCTCGTATTGTCCGGGATATTTTTCACCGTCCATTTCTTGTTTCACCCCATCCAAAATTTCTTTAGTTTTCCGTCTTACTTCTGGAGTTTTTATAAAGTCCCGCCCCCTTAATAAAGAATTATAGCATCCATTACAGCTAACTAATAAAATGTCTGCTTGTCTATTGATTTCATTTAAATTCCTCTCGTTAATTGCAGCAAATTGTGCGCGTGTGATTAAATTCCTCTGAAAAAAAGTACCAGAACAGCAAGACTGGTTCTCACATATACTAACTTCCAAACCTAACGCTTCAATTAAATTCTCAATTCCAAAACGTACTCCCGGAAAATATTTCTCTAAACACGCTTTAAAGAGACACAATCGTTTTCCCTTAAAAAATTCTAACGGGTTATCGGGATATTCCTCTCTAATCTTTTCTATATCTATTGCTAAGTTATTTACCTTCATTTTTAATTCTTTACTTTTATTTATAATATTTCAGATTCTTGTTCAGGAGATTGGTTTTCCTCTGAATTTTCTTTTTCGTTTTGATTCCTATTTCTTGCTTTAAACACGTACTTAATGCGGGCAAAATCGCAAATTTTATCTAATTCCTTGACTCTCTCTTCGGGTAAAGGGCCATCTAGGGGATCATCAAGGACAGTCCCATTAGTAAGGAATTGACTTGCCATATTCACATACTTCGTTAGGTCGTTATATTTAGGACCGTACCCCCGTTTAAATGACTCATTCCTCAAGTTTATAATAAGAAGAGGAATATTAATCCCTTCTTTAGGACAAACACGTTTACATCGCTCGCATAAAAAACAATACCAGATGTCTGAATCTTTTAATACGCTTCTATCCCCCCTCAATACTTTGCGTATTATTTTTCTAATATTAAAGTCAGATATCTTTGATGCTGGGCACTCACCCACACATTTTCCGCACGAGATACATTGCCTGATATTTCTGTTCGCCTCAATATCCTCAACGAGTAATTCTAAAAAATCATAACTCCATTCCTCATCGGATTCAATTTTTCCCTTAGCCATAGTCTCGATTAGTATTTTCTCTAATAATTATATGTTTAAAAAAGATTCAAGGGAAAAAAAGCTAATCAAATATCAATAAAAGAATTTAATTCTAGAAAGTTATAAAAAATAACAAAGGTAAAACAAATATAAAAATAGTATACTTTACTATTCCCTTACAAAAAAGTCTGGAAATTTTGCTGATAATTCTTTTTCGAATGATTTTAGATTAGAATATCGGCATACTTTCTGATAAGGGCAGTGACAACAAGAGTTCAAACAACGCGGGAGTAAGGTTTCCAAGTAAGAGAGGGCATTCTTTTGTTGGTACGGTTTAATAGGAAACGTATAAGGGGTTGTATTCA
>CAZDJH010000393.1:0-4141 GCA_964505645.1 uncultured archaeon
TTCGGGATATTGCCCCAGGAAATCCATATATTTACGACAAACATCGGTTTTAATACCCATCTTGGTTTGTACTTCGCTTGAAAGCGCTTTTTGAAAGGTCTCATTTAATATTTCGGCAATATCAATTATCTTAAACCCATTCGCATCTTCTGGGATGCCATCATTTAAGTTCCGCTCGCAAAACGGACACGCTGAAACGAGAACGGTAATCGTCTTTTCAATCGCCTCGAAATTTCGTCGTTCTGCAACTTTAACCGCTAATTCGGGATTAGATGACTTCACCCCTCCACCTGCACCACAACAATGACTATAATTACGTAAAGCATCGAGTTCAATAAAGGTTGTATTATCGATTAAACGTAATAACTCACGTGGTGCCTCATATACCCCAGCATGCCGTCCAAGATGGCAGGGGTCGTGATACCCGATTTTTTTATGGGATTGGGATTTAAATGCAAAGGGGTGTTGCTTTAAAAATTCGATTAAAAACTCAGTAAGATGATAAAATTCAAGGTCAGTATCGTTATATGGTTCATAATCGACAACATATGTACGATAACAGCCCGCACAGGGAAATATAACCTTTTTAAGATTTGTTTCCTCCAATTGTTTTAAGTTAGACTCTGCTATTTTTTCGAATTCTTGCTCATAGCCATAGCGTTTTAAAATCGAGCCACAGCAAGGTTCATCTTCCAAGAGACTAAATTTTATATCTAAATGGTTTAGTAAATCTATTGTTGCCACAGCTACATTCTGCTCGCGATAGCATTCCGTACATCCAATATATAGTAAAAATTCAGCATTTCTGGTTTGAAAGTATTCTTCTGCATTCTCAAGAAAGCCAAATCGCTCTGCGTTTGGTTCATTATAAGGATTATCATCCTTATTAATACTTTCAAGTATTTGCTCGTGTTTTTCGAGCCTTATATTATTTTCGACTAAATCTTGGCGTAAGGCATCCATCAAGAGAGGTGTATCGATCCCATCTTCAATTGCAAGGCATGTTTCCTTACAACTTCCACATTCTGTACAAGTATATGCCCAGTTTAGGATGCCTTCATCGATTTTCATATTATTCTCTAAGAGCCGCTTCATTATGATGATCCTTCCCCGGGCATCATACGCTTCAAACCCGAGAACATTCTTAACAGGACAAGGTTCGCTCACATGCCGTTTTGCGGTCGACATTTGAGTACCTGTCGTCGCACAATCCCCGCATCGTGCGCATATTTGTATTATATCTTGATGTGTATTGAGTTTAGAAAATTCTACCAATTTTATCACCCCTTATTCGAGTTCAAATACTTTTGGATTAATTATATTATCAGGATCTAAAGTATGCTTCAATTTTTTTAATACATTGTAGAATGTAGGATTTACACGCTTTAATACATAAGGTTCCCATAATTTTCCCGTCCAATAAGGAACGCCTCCAAGTTCAAGTCCGGTTTGTCTTAATTCATCCCACGCTTGTTCAATAATGTTAGTTTTTGTCCTATCCTTCATATAAATAGTCAACCATCCCGAACTAAAGCAATGGTCGACACCCAACGCGGAAATGATCCAGTTAAAGCCATTCTCTTTCAAGTTATATTTATCCACAATTTCATGGAACTTTTCTATTAATCGCGGTAATGTATGAATAGGGCGAAGGTGGCACGTATTGTACCAAAAGCCCTCCGAAAAGAGGTTTTGTGTGAGATTAAACATATTTAACCAGTGTGCTTTTGATAAAAACATTCCAATTGACTTACCTCCGTACTTTCGAACAATTTTCGCACATAATTCTTTCTTATGCTCCGCAAGTTCCTCATCGGCTTCTTCAATTATAACCGCTACTATGCAATTAACATTTTTAAATGTAGAACGATACGTAGATGCGAGTAAATCAATGGAATTGGCATCTCCGAGCATAACGATTTCTTCGGTTAAGTGATTTGTTTGGATTTCATGAAACGCCTTAACCGCTTTATCAATATTAGAAAATCCAAAGTCACCAAAAGCTTCACCTTTAGGAAGAGGATAGATTTTTAATGTGGCTTGCGTTTTTATCCCCAGAATACCATGATCTCCCAAGAATACCCCGCTCATATCATTAAATGTACAAGAACGGGTGAAACTGCCCTTTATTTTTTGGGGGTTCTTTCTCCAATTTGTTCCAGTCTTGAGAACGTTCCCAGAACTTAATACAACTTCTAAACCTGTTACTCCATCACAAGCTCCTCCGTGCGCTGAAGCACCGCAACCTATACTGTTTGCACTAATAGAACCCCCAACGGTGCCAGCGTTTCCACCATAAGGGCCTCTGAATCCTAATTTATATCCTTTCTCTTTCAATTGGTGGATTAACCCCGACCAAGTAATGCCAGTTTGAACCGTGGCGGTCATTGTGTTCTCATCGACTTCCACGATATCCTTCATTCGAGTTAAATCGATCATGATCGCATTTGATACCCTCGGAAGGGGAGCACCATTTATGGAGCTTCTTCCTCCAACTGGCACCACGGGAACCTTTTGCTTCGAGGCAAGTCTCATAATCTCCGAAACATCTTGAGTCGTCCGAGGGCGCACAACTATTTCGGGTAATTCGCCTTCAAACGGAGAAGCATCTTCGGAATATGAAATCCGTATAAAATATTCTGAAGAGACATTATCCCCACCAACAATTCGGTTTAATTGCTCTTCCAAGAGAGCTTTTCTTCCTTCTATTTCTGTTTCTAATAGCGTCATTTTAATAATAATAATCTTTTAATTAATGATCTTAAGTCCTTCCTTATTTTCTGCTAATTCTCTTGCAGTAATTACTTCTTGATTAGAAGCCTTATCATTTTCAATATATTGCTGATACCAATCAATCGTATGTTCTAATCCTTCGTGTAATGGGGTGATTTGGTAATTAAAGGTTTTAACTGCCTTCTCTGAGGAGTAGGCTCTATGTAGTTCGAAACTCTTCAGTGTATCTCGGGTGATGTAGGGAATATTACCCGTCACTTTAGCACCTAATTCGCATATCCACCCAAAAGCTTTTGCAAATACAATTGGAAAGTGTCTTGGTTCCTTTGTTTCAGCGATATCTGCGATCATGTCGAGATATTTCACAAATTCTATATTCTCTCCTCCGAGGATGAAATCTTCCCTATTGATTTCTTCCCTTTCGAGAACTTTTATCATCGCATCCACGACATCATACACATAGGAAAAACACGCCATCGATTTACCGTCTCCAGGGCAGCCTAAAAACTTACCCCGGACGATATCATACAGCATTTCCCCAAAAATATTAAAATCTCCGGGACCATATACGATACCGGGATAAAACATCAATCCGTTAAGTCCTTTTTCGAAATACTCTTGAATTACCTTCTTCGCCTCATATTTCGTTCTTTCGTATTCTAAATAAAACTCGTCCGTCTTTTCATAATCCTCATCAACGGGTTCTTCGGGCGTTGGACCTAACGCGGTGAAGGAACTTACATATAAAAGCCGAATACCTTTTTCTAAACCGACTTTGGCTATATTTTGGGTCCCTTCTATATTGATTTCATCATAAATAGCTTTATCTTTTGCCCAAATCCCTGTATACGCGGCTAGATGAAAAATAGCATCAATATTTTCCGTAGCCCTCTCCATACTTTCCAAATCGGTAATATCCCCGATAAAATATTCTAAATCTTTAAATTCCTTAAAGGGAGCTACATTACTGGTTTCTCGTACTAATAGCCTTAAATTATATCCCAGTTCATGCAGTTTCTTAACAAGTACTTCTCCTATAAACCCCGTTCCGCCAGTAATTAATAGTTTCTTCTTGGTTTCAGTCAAATTTATCAATACCCCAATACATCTTATTTACTACTCTTGACTTTATTTAATAAACCTAAATTTATTCATTAAATACATTTATAACTTTTAAAAATGTTTTTCCAACAAATACCATTCGATATTGTAATATATACATTAAATGCATTTATTACAATTAATAGTATGAAAAATATTAGAACTCTGGAAGGTAAAGATTATTAATTCTTAATTTTATAGTTATATGGTATAAAGGAAATAGAATACAATAATCATAATATTTTAATTAAGAGTAATTATAAAGTATTCTGATCAATAGTAATTTTTCAGAAAAAATAAGGGTTGG
>CAZDJH010000394.1:0-4116 GCA_964505645.1 uncultured archaeon
GATGAAGGGGCCAATAGGATTAAAAGATATCTCACGAAATTAAAAGATAAAAATCAAACCAGTCTATATGACTTTATACAGCCTGAAAAATCTATTGCTATTAAGAAAAAGATTCCTCACTTAGACTTGCCCCGCCCATTCACATTAAGATGGGAACAAGTAGATTTGGCACAGGAAATCGGGCTAAATGATTACACAGACTTATTGAAGACTAGAGGATTTGGACCTGGAATGATTCGCGCATTGGCACTAATCTCGGAATTCATTTGGGGAGAGCCGCCAAGCTGGAATGACCCCGCAAAGTATTCCTTCGCTGTAGGGGGGAAAGATGGTATCCCCTATCCTGTGAATTTAAACAGGATGGAAAGATGCGCTCAAATCCTCAAAAACTCTATCAATCAAGCGCGTCTGGAAAAAAAAGAACAAATAGCTGCTCTCGGAAGATTACATAAATATAAGCAACGAAAATCATTATTTTAAAACCAAATTTGGTTTAAATGTCCAAACCTTACCTTAGCTATTAAAAAGCCAAAATTTTTAATCTCTCATTTTATAATTTAATTAATCTTGATGTTTTAAGTATATAATTTAAAAACAAGTACGCAGAATAGCTAATTAATAGAAATAGGTCAGTAATTTATCTACTCGATTAGAATTTAATGAAAAAACTTCACCCTTAAGAAAGGAATGAAATTAAGCGCATTAATCAAAAAGGAATTCGGTAGGATTAGGTCTGATAAAAGAACACTTTTTCTTCTTTTTTTCATTCCCATAGTCCTCATAATAATATTTGGACTCACGACTGGAGGGTCTCCTACTAAGTATTTTAATGTGGCGGTTGTTACCAAGGATAGTATGCCCACATACGAGGATTATCCCTTAAATACCTCCCAATACGATGAAGCCTTTATTTCTGTTTTTTCGGAGGGCATCTCTTCATTCGGATTTCAAGGATCTTATAACGCGACCAGTGAATCTCATTACGAAGAAATCAAACAATATTGTATTTCCCTATTAAGAGCCGAAACTATAGATATTTTCATCATTTTACCGTCAGATTTCTCAGAGAGCGTTAATTCAAGCATAGTTAACGGAACGAATTCCTACTTTTCATATATTATTGATGGGTCGGATAATGAGGCGAAAAAGGCAGTGGAGGTTGCGTTGCAGGAGCCGATAGGTCTTTTTAGACAAAAAACTGGATTGACAGAAAACTTCACTACATTAATCCCTTACCTTGAATATGAGGTTCCTTTCTGGGAGAAACAAGCGTTGAATTATGCGTTTGCGTTAACCATCCCTCTCATAATAATCGGAACCACCATGAATTTTTCTTGTTTGTCAATCGTATCTGATGAGCCTTTACCCCGAATGTTACTCACACCAACGTCAAAGGGTTCTGTGATCTTAAGTAAATTAATCGCAAATTCAGCGGTAATGGTATTACAAGCCGGGGAGATCTTTGTCGCAACAGCTCTATTTGGGTTATATTCTCTGGGAGATTTATTTCAATTATTTCTTGTTCTCTTAGGGATAGGGTTAGCAGGGATTTCAATGGGATTATTTATATCGGCTTTGAGTGGAACAGAACAGCAAGCCAATCAATTGTATATGATGTTCCTTGTGAGTATTCTGATCTTCTCCCCAACATATATGGACATTGACAGCTTACCCTTAATACTCAGGGCGGTCCTATATTTATTTCCTCTTGCTTTTGGTCAACCACAAGTCTTCGATATAGCAATGAAGGGACTACCTTTAGATTTAATATCTTATTTATATTTGATGATTTTATGTGCGATTTATGTCTTCTTAGCGTATATCATATTCCGATTTAAAAAAATTGAGGTGTAGGGGAAATTTCAAACAAAAAGCAAGAGATCAGACGATTTTTAAGAAAATTAAGCTTAAAGGGGTTTAGATTCTTAAAGATGGTTAAAAAGGAGTTCCGATTAGCAACATTTACCGACCCTTGGAATTTGGTTTTAGCACTCCTCTTACCTCCAGGAATAATACTTTTACTTTCAGTTGTAGAGGGGAATCAAGCAGATATTAGTGAGATTCCAATTGCGGTGGTTTCATATGATTCTACCACCTTTACAGATTCGAGTAATGCCACAGGAACATATTTTGGAACACCTCCAGAATACAATTGGGATCTCTATCTAAAGCCCTATTTAAATGCGGTTAATAAGTCTGATTTTCTAATTTTTAATTATTTTTACAATATAAGTAAAGACCCTTATGGTATGAAAGCTGCCAGAGAGCTCTTATTACAATCCACCATTAAAAGTATAATTGTAGTGCCCGTTGATTTCTCCGAAATGCTCGAGTTTGGACTTCCTGGGATGATAGAGTGTGTTCCAGATTCTTCAAGGATTTCTGAAATTCAGAATAATTTGAACGCGGTCTATGATTCGGTTAAAATCTTTACTATTGATAACAATCTTACACCCCAAATAGAAGTCTCAGGGTATGAAGAAGCATTTAGTCTACCGGCAAATTATAATGCGGGATATAATTCCACTATTAAGCTCATAATACCTCTTATAGTTTTTGGTATAGGATGTGTTCTAACGATGTTAATAATAGTAAAAGAAAAACCTATCGCCCGGCTCTTGTTAACTCCAGTAACAAGAGATGAAATTATTTCTGCAAAGTTTGCGACATATATGTTTATTTTATTTATCCAAGATCTTCTAATTATTTTGGCGGCATTATTTGGGGGGCTTTACATTAGGGGCTCATTAATCGATGTTTTTATAGCGACATACATGGTTGGATATACAGGACTTTCCATGGGATTATTTATTAGTTCATTCAGTAAAACGAAGACTGAGGCTAACCAGTGGTTTCTTGCCTCATTTGTAGTGATATTACTACTTTCAGGGATTGGAGTTCCAATAGAATCAATGCCCCCTTACCTACAAATTGTTGCTTATATTCTTCCTTTATCCCATGGTCAGCCTATGCTCACAGCAATCTTGAGTAAAGGCAACTCCGTCTTTGGATTTCATTTTTTTAGCTTGCTCATATTAAGTATTGTCTTAAATGTAGCGACATTTATTATATTCTATCTAAGAAGGTATGAGGTGTAAAAAATAGAGCAAATTAATTCAAATTCAGATTCAAACGAATTAACGGTTGATGTGCGAGATTTAAATGTGAAATTTGGGGACACCCACATAATTCATGATGTATCATTCCAGGTTAAGAGGGGGGAGATTATCGGACTCTTCGGAATAAGTGGCGCAGGTAAAACAACCATCATTAGGGTTTTAACTTGTCAGTTAAAAAAGAAAAACTGGTGGGGGGATGTCACAGTCACCCATTTAGATCCCGCCAAAAAAGGGCACCATCCCGAGATTTTAAGTAAAATTGGCTATGTTCCCCAATTGGAAGCACTTAATCTCTATTTTGGATTGTCTCCCCTTGTTAATATTGAGACTTTTGCGTCTAATTATGGAATGAATAAAGAAGAGGCAATAAAGGCAGCAAAAGACCTATTTTCAATTTTAGATATTCCAGAGGATACATGGGAAAATAAATTGGAATCATTAAGCGGGGGAGAAAAAAAGCGTGTATCCATGGCTATCGGACTTATTCACCGCCCAGAAGTGCTGTTTCTAGATGAGCCAACAACGGGAGTTGACGCAAATAAGCGCTACGATATATTAAATTATTTAAAAAAGCTCAATAGAAAATTAGGGACCACGATGTTCATAATAACTCATGATCTTGAAGCAGCACTAGTATGCGATAAAACTGCAATATTAAGGGATGGTAAACTACTGGAATTCGATACAGTTGAGAATTTAATCGGAAGGCTCCCGAGCGAAGGTTTATTAGCTAGATTGACCATTCAAGATTTAACCCAAGAAATAATCCGCACGATTAAAAATTATAAATATTGCCAAAAAGTAGCTCGGGTGGGAAATAACCAATTAGAGTGTTTTTTAGATGATTTTAATAAAAATCTGGAAGGATTTATAGATTATTTACTCGAGGAGGACATAGAATTGAGCTCGATGACAAGAGATATAGCAAATTTTCGAAGGTATTTCCAAATTCGCATACAAGAGGAGGAAGAAAGGGAAAGAGAAAAAGAAAAAAAGG
>CAZDJH010000395.1:0-4107 GCA_964505645.1 uncultured archaeon
ATTTAGATATTGTTCTTTATTTCTCCAGATGTATAGAATTGATATTGCTCCTATTCCCAAGAACCATTCAATGCGTATTCCATTTGTAATTATAAACTCAAGCCATACTTCAGTTTCATTAATTGCAATTATCGCCGTATCAATGAGATTGGCTAACCATATCGAAATGAATAATAACCCAACACCGAAGGTAAGAATACCTCCTACAAAAAGGAAGCTTAGTCCATCAATGGAAGATTTCTGAATTTTCGGAATACCTGCGAGAAAAATTGCACCAATAATCAAATTGACAAATGCTTTCATTATATGATCCAAGAATGCTGATTCAAACACGGCATCCCCGGGTGAAGTGAAAAAAAGAATGGAAGAACCTCCACCAAGAGTTTCGATTGGAATCAATGCAAATTCTACAATCGCAATTATAACTGAAACAATACCGAAAAGGAAAGCAAGAATGCTCAAAACATTCTTTTTCTCTTCTAAGATTTGCATTAGAAATATACACCTCCAAGTAAGTTGATTAGTATGGCGAAAAGATAGCCTAAGACTATTCCATAAGTGGCTGAAAATAGGGTCCATTTCTTTGATCCCGTTTCTTTATAAACCGCGCCTATATGAGCTACGCAAGGAGTATAGAGCAGTATGAATACCAAGTATCCAAACACTAATGCGGGTACTGCTGATGCTGCGACTGAGAGATTGGGTAATGCTTCAACTACAGCAGTTCCTAATCCTGCCCCTTCTTCGCCGCCAAGTAAAACAAGTCCGAACATAGCAACAACCACTTCTTTGGCTAGGAATCCAAAAATTATTCCTGCGACTGCTATCCAACTCCAATTCAGAGGAACAAATATAGGTTGAACTATCTTACCAATCCCCGCTAACAATGAATATTGTGCATCTACAGCCCACGCAATACCGTCGGAAGTTATTCCTATATTAAGGAGGAGCCATAAGAGAACCACTACGGTAAAAATTATCAAGCCCGCCTTTTTAATGAACTCTCTGCCCCTTTCCCACATGTGGATTCCAGTGTATTTTGCGGTTGGCATACGATAGTCTCCCAATTCTAAGATAAATGGCGACGATTCTGATCTTCTAAAGACAATCTTTCTCAAAAACAGAGCCATGAGAATTGCAACTATAATTCCAATAAAATACAGTAGAAAAATGATAGAGCCTGCTGCTGATCCCCATACCACCCCTGCTAAAAGTACATACACAGGTAATCTGGCTCCACAAGATACATTTTGATTCACTAATATCGTGGTTAATCGGTCCTCCTCGTTTTCAATAGCTCGACAAGACATCACCGCCGGAATGTTGCATCCAAATCCAAGGATCATAGATACAAACGATCTTCCATGTAATCCAATCTTATTCATTGCTCTGTCCATTACAAATGCAGCACGAGAGAGATAACCCGAATCTTCGAGAAACGAAAGTACCAAGAACAGGGTGAAGATCAACGGAACAAAACCTAATACAGCTCCGAACCCTCCTATAATGCCATCAACTACAAATGACGTGTACCATGCATCTACTGGCCAACTAGCTGAGATGAGTTCACCTAAGGCACCCAATCCAACCTCAATTAGTGAGACAAGTGGAGCGGATACTCTGAAAGTAAATTCAAACATCGCCCACATCACCACCAAGAATATTGGTATTCCAAGGTATTTATTTAAGAACACCTTGTCTAGAATATCGGAAACCGTTAGAACGTCTTCATCTCGGGTATAGGTTGCTTTTATGATTTTGCCGATTTTTTCATATCTTTCTCCCGCTAAATCAAATTCTACATCCTCATCCGCAATTTGTTTTGCCTCTTCAACAACCTTATTACCGCCTTCAACTTCAGATAACTCATTAAATACTTCCCGATCGCCTTCTAAAAGTTTTATTGCGGCCCATCGTCTTGAATTTGATAAAAATTCAGGAACGTATTCTTTCAATAATTCAATGGTCTTATCTATCCTTACTTCAAGATCATGGGAGTATTTAACTTTATAATTCTCTTTAAATGCTTTTTCTGGATTGTTAACTACCTCATTGATTAAACCCTTTACTTCTTTAATTCCTTTAGATTTAATTGCTACGGTTGGGATCACCGGAGCACCTAGCATTTTCGATAACTTCTCAACATCAATGTCGATCTTTTTTGATTCAGCAGCATCCATTAAGTTCAAAATGAAAATCACAGGTACTTCAAGTTCTTTCAATAGGAATGCTAAATAGAGGTTGCGTTCCAAATTGGTCGCATCTAAGATATCGACGATAAGATCTGGTTGTTCTTCCACAATAAAGTTCCTTGCAATTAGTTCGTCAATCGCAGAGGGGCTTAATGAATATACACCTGGTAGGTCTATCACCTTTATTTCATTAAATTCACCTACTTTCTTTTCTATGGTTACACCAGGCCAATTGGCGACGTGACCCGTTTGACCTGTAAGTTCATTAAATATGACCGTTTTTCCCACATTGGGATTTCCTATTAATGCTAAACTTTTTGACATAATTTTTACCTCCCTTCAAGTGCTTCAACTTCGATTAATTTGCATTCGGACTTTCTGAGGCTTAAATTATAATTCTTAATCTTAAGTTCAAGCGGATCTCCTAAGGGGGATGCTCTGATGATTTTAACTTTCTCTCCGGGTATAACTCCCATCGCGGCAAGTCTTTTCCTAACCTTTTTATCAATGGTTTTAATCTCTGCTGATACATCAAATGGTAATTCTACTAGTTTCATTTTCAATTATTACCTCAAATTTTTTAAAAGTTTTTTGTTAAATTAGGTACAGCTAAATGTGATAGAAGAACATCTTATTTAAACATTTCTGTTTAACTCATTTAAATGTATTTAACTCATTTAAATATATTATAAAGAAAGGAATATATATTCAAAACTCTGATTAGCCTTCACTGAATATTATATAAGAAAAATCTTTAAATAGAGCTCAATATTTATTGATTTAGGTATGTCTAAAAGAAAAAAGGATTCTGATTTGAAAATTATTAAACCCGAATCAAATCTCTATTATAAAATATTAAAAGAACTCAAAATTTCAAGTGTTCAAAACTTTAGACAGATGGCCAAAACACTAGATTGCCCAGAAGAACTAATTAAAATAGCCATTAACTCATTGGAACAAAAGGGCTATTTGTCATTGATTAATGATACCGATTGTCAAGTTAATGATTCCTTTACTTGTCATTTCTGTCCATTTAGTAATAGCTGTAGCGAACGAGTTCCCTCTTTGTTTTATGAATTAACACAAAAAGGCCAAGATATAATTAATAAGTATCAAATGAGGTATAATGAAAGTGAATCATAATAAATCAAATCAAAGAATAAGGAGAAAGAAAAGAGGAAAGCAAGGTCAAAAGGGAAAGATAAAGGGAAAGAAAATGAAGGGAAGGAGGATAGCTCGTGATATTCTTGAACGGTCTCATATTTTCGATGGATTAAAACGACAACAAGAAGATATATTGAAATTTATTTATGAAAAAAACCCTAATAGCGTAAATCTTTATGAAATTAAAGAAGAATTCCCCTATGATAACAAAGAGATTGAAAGCATTCTTAATCATCTCATAAATGAGAATTATATTACCAATCAAAATCATAATTTCTCGTTGACGACGACAGGGGAAGAAATCGCAAACATAGTTTTTAGAATACATAATGAAATTGAGGATTATATAAGGGGAAGGAATGTAAAGTGTAATGCTCATAAAATGGCTCATATCTTAGAACACAGACTCTCAGAGAAACAGATAGAAATGATGAATAAAGCGTCTGAATATAAAGAGAAGGGAGTGATGCTTCCAAATTTTACACTTCCTTCCGGAACAATAGTTGATGTTGATTTGAATAAGTGTCGAATATGGACCAAACTTGTAAGTATTGGATTATTTCCTGGACAAAAGATTCATATATTAAACCGCACGGGCAGCAATTATCTTATTGAAATTAAAAAAAGTAAATTCGCTATTGATCGTATGCTTGCTGAAAGCATCTTTCTAGTCCCATGAATTACGCGCTCCCTAAATAAAGAGGGTAATCTCAGCTATTTGGGGCATCTAATTGCCCCCCTCCACCGAAAT
>CAZDJH010000396.1:0-4089 GCA_964505645.1 uncultured archaeon
GGTTTTTCGCTCATTTTTAATCCTATAACTTTATATAAATATGTCCTTATAAAATCCTTAAATTTTTCTTCCAAAAAGTGCAGATAAGATGTGGACCATGAATATTTCTAAGTTCTCTCTTTCCGTGTCCCTATTTTTTGCGATATTTAAACTCCTACACCCCTCTTCTAAAATTTAGACTCATTACCTCATCAATCGCCATTATTATTGGATTGAGCTACCACGCCCTAAAGGGCGGTGTATTCGTAATTCATCGGGGTCTGCTGAGCTCACATCAGTCTTATGTCCTCTCCAAACGCTAACCCCTGTAGTCCCTACGGTTCATGATGAACTTGGGTATCATTCATCAATGTTGCTATAGTTTTTATTGTTTATAAAGATAGGAGGAGGGCTTAATTAATGATTTATGTAATGCGATTCATCACCGCCCTAAAGGACGGTGCTTTCTCGTATTTTAATGGTAAAATCGAAAAACTCATTTTATGTGATCTAATGAACAGAAATTTTCACAATTCTTACAAATGAAGTATTTAGCTATAACTTCTTTATTGGGATTAATAAAATTAATGAATAAATTACGATTTGCAATCTTTTTCTTTCCCATACACGACAGAACAGCGTCCCATCTTTCTTTTAGATTGTTAAGTTTCGTCATTTTTTAGAGTTGAACACCTCCATTTTTTAAGGTTTCTAATATTTGTTTTACCTCTGAGTCAGGATTTTCAGCCATCGGATTTCCATCTATTTGAAAACCTTCCAATGAATTTAATTCTATGATTGATTTAGGAAGGGATTTTATTGCATTCTCATGCAACCATACTTCTTTTATAGATTTAAGCTTGCCCATCGATTCTGGAAGCGTTGATATCTGATTTTTTGACAAGATTAATTTTTCTAACAGATTAAGATTCCCAATTGAATCTGGAAGCTCTTTAATTTGGTTCCAACTTAAATTTAGTTCTTTCAAACTTTTCAAATTTCCAATTGAATTAGATATATTAGATATTTGGTTAGAGGACAGAAACAAAAATTCTAACCTGTCTAATTTAAAAACTGTCTCTGGAATCTTAGATAATTTATTATTTTGAAGCATAAGATTCTTTAACGACTTTAATTTCCCCAAAGATTTTGGTAGATCATTGATTTTTCCAGTATCTATTGAAAATGATTCAAGAGATAGTAATTCTCCGATGGATTCAGGAATACTTTCTATACACGTTGATATTAAATAAATAAACTTAAGTGACTTGAGTTTTGTAATGGGTTCTGGAAATTCAGAAAAAGGATATTTATGCATAGTTATATGGGTCACTCTATTATTCTCTGTCATAAATTGCAAGGGCACGAAAATATCTAAATTCTCTGTTCTGAAAGTTGATTCCACTCTTAAAATTTTTTCAAGTTCTTCAATATTCTCTGCCTCCGATTTTAAAAGTTCACTTTCTCGGAATTTGATAATCTCTTCATTCATTTAATATCACTCCAAAATTAAATTTTCCCCTACTCAGTATTTGATTGGGGTCCAATATTTCTTTTATCGATTTCATGAATTCATAATATTCTTTGGGGAATGCGCCAATATCAACCATCAACCGGGACATAAAGGCTCCCATCATGTACCACTGAACACCATGTTTAGTTACCCGTTCTAAGATAGATCTCCATAATTTCAAGTTGATCTCATCAATAAATTCATGGTATTCTCCGTTCTGATAAGCAGGAAAACTGGTAAAACCACAAGTTAATTCTACATTACAGCCATCAATAAGTAATACCGGCCCACTTCCAGTGATCGGCCTTTGACCAGTGATATCTGTTATTTTTTGAATCTCATCGTTATGCTCAACATCCCATATATCTAAATCCGTCAAAATATCGGGATAAGTATTGATCGGGGTAAAGCATTCGGCCGTTAACGGTTCTAATGCGGGGAACATCCCCCAAAGGTTATGGTAAAATTGCCAATGGCCTTGCTCTTCGTAATGCCATTTTGCGATATTTCCATCGGAGATTTCAGAGCCCAACTCCTCGGTCTTTTTCTTTTTTAACACGATCTCATCCAGCTGACGCACTTTTTCTTTCAATTCGGCTTCAGTATTGGCCTCAACAGTATAAAAAAAGATCCCCCGCTTCCGTTTCAGATTTTCTTCCCACATTGGGAATAATCCTTGAGAGCATCCTAGATTAACAACCAAGTCCATAATATACATTGCGTCATAAACATCAATCCCTTTATGCCTGATATCTGAGAGTATCTCGGAACTCACCAGAGCGGACTTCCGATTAAGGACAAAGGTCTTATATTCCGCATAAGGGGGTCGCGGAAAAACTTGCAGAGAGACCTTAGTTTTAATCCCAAGAATTCCGTTATCCCCACAGAAGAGACCCGCCAAGTCCGGACCATTTCCAAATCGATTAAATGGTATCTTTGAGAACTTATTTGCTTGAGAACCTGTCTCAATAATTTCTCCAGTTGGTAAAACTACTTCTAAGGAAACTAACTGATTTGTACATGCCCCATATTTAGCACACCCGCCTCCGCCAACGGAGTGATGGGAAATGCCTCCTCCAATGGATGCCGTCATTCCACTGCCGGGTCCAAGGCAGCCCGTGTATAATCCGTAATCAGATAAGAATTCATTGAGTTTGGCCCACGATATCCCTGCTTCTACGGTTACTATTAGATTCTCTTCATCTAAATTCATAACATCGCTCATTCTCTTCATATCAAGAACGATTCCTTGGTGTCCAATCGGTTTACTGCCCCCAAACTCACAATCCCCTCCTCCACGGGGATATATGGAGACATTCTCTTGATTTGCAATTTGTACAATCTCGGCAATTTCCTGAGCACCTTGAGGTCTAATAACGACATCCGGAACGCCTTGAAGGACGGGGTCCACATTTCTGGAATAAGCATGGCGAATATATTCGCTTTCTGAGATAAATCTTTTTGACACAATATTTTCTAATTTTTGATATAGTTCAGACATTATTTCCTATGAATTTTAAATTTTTATTAGTATATATAACTTCAATAAATTGATTTTAGCTAATAAATGCTCTTAAATACCCATTTTTACTTTTAAAAATTAGTGAAAAACCAAATAATCACGCAATACTAGATAAGTATCCGGAAAGTCTTCCTTTTCGACTAAATACGCTATTTTATTACCCTTTATGCTTAAAAATCCCAAATTGTCCATCTGAAGTAGGTAATATAGATTCTTAGGGTCTTCTAATTGATTATTATTTATCGTAAGATGGGTTAAATTATCCAATTTCGTTAAAACCTTTATATTTGTCAAGTAATTATTGGAAAGATTTAAGCGCTTTAATTGCTTTAGTTCCGTTAATCCTGGAATATCCGATAAGTTCTCAATTCTCTGCTCGAAAACAAACTCCCAAGACCTGGCGACATTCCATCCTAATTCTGATAAATCCAATTTACTTATAAGGCCTTTTTCCCACTTAAAAAACACGTAATGGTATTTTTGAACCAATTTAGAGATAATTTTATGGTTGATGAGAATATCTCCGAGTTCTTTTGATGTTAATTGATCTAATCCCGCTCCATCTAATCTTAATTCGATGCTCTTTTTAAACTCACGATTATCATACCTTCTCTGACCGATAATATACTTTTTATCTAAAATTATCTGCAAATGCCTCATAAGAATTTTCTTTGAGGCTTCAGAATTCATCTTTATGAGCGCTTTAATAATGACGATATACGTCCGTACGTTATTCTCATACTGGATGGCCCATTTCATGGGACTTAACGCATTTTTAAGGTACTTTTCCATCATGTATCTCGCAGCATAAGCCCTTATATTCGTGTTCAAATCGGAAATAAGCAGATTTTCTAATAGATGAAAGATGCTCTGGCTCGGCTTACTTAGCTCTTTGAGATACTCCAGACAAGCTAGCCTATCTTCGAGACCCTGACCTTTTTCAACAATCGAGGTGAAGAATTGTATTCCTGTCTTTAAATCCAGCCTTTGGGCTTTTATATCACGATAAATTGTTGCTGGTTTTGAACCCATGGTAAATTTGAATTATTTGATATTTATACAACTTATAAAAGAA
>CAZDJH010000397.1:0-4080 GCA_964505645.1 uncultured archaeon
TTCCTATATGGGGAATATCTTTTATTAATATAAGACTTTCAAATCAAGATATCAGCACTCAGAGAATTCCAAAATCCATTGAATATAGGGAATTGCTCAATGATTTTAAAAACCAGAAAAATAGCATGTATATTCAAAATGTAAAAAATTCAATATTCGGAATTGGGCTCCAAGAATCTTTAAATAATTTGAGTAATAGTCGGGTTCAAGAAGATCATCAGATAGAAATTTTAATTAAATTTAACGACGTGATCGAAAAACAGAACCGAATTTCCCTTCTTAGTTCGATTTTGGTAAACTATGAAACGGTTTATAATTATGATATTATCCCTGCTGTTTTCGCGAAAGTTGATCCGCTAGAGTTAGCAGAAAAGGCTCCCGAGCTAGAAAAACGGAGCGAAATAATAAAAATATACAAATCACACTCATTCGATATTCCCGTAATTAAAGATGAAAGCCTTAAAGCAAGTGATTTGAGCGTCGATGATTATCCCAATTGGTGGGTTCCTGCCGTAGGAGCTGATGGACTAAATTATGATGGAACCGGCATTTCCGTAGCAATTATCGATACAGGAATTTATGATCATCCGGATTTAAATATAATTAATCGGAGTGATCTCGCAACTTATGGCGGAGGAAATGGAGACCTATATGGACATGGAACGCATGCGGCAGGTATCGTTGGAAGTACTGGTGCTTCTTCAGGGGGGCAATATCGCGGTATTGCTCCTGGAGTATCCTTGATCGATGCACAAATAGGCAATGCATCTGGAGGGCTTTTAGAGGGAGATTTGATTGCCGCCATCCAATGGGCATCCAAGCCGGTCGGTATGGGAGGAGCAGGGGCAGACATCATTTCCTTGAGCTTAGGTTTTGGGTTATTTGCATCAATACCCCTCCTTAGAGATGCAATCTCAAACGCAAAAGAATCCTATGGGACTATTTTTGTGGCATCGGCGGGGAATGAAGGGCAGAATTTTTATACAGGAAATTTTCCAGCAACCCATCCAGAAGTAATAAGTGTGGGGGCGACAAATAAGGAGAATGAGTTGGCATCATTTAGTAGTTGCGGACCCTCCTTAAGTTATATCGGATACCCCGATGTGGTTGCCCCTGGAGTCGATGTTATCTCTACATCGGCCGCGAATTCAATCCTTGAAAAGGAAAGTAAAATAATAGGAGATCTCTTTAATTTCGCCGGAGGTGCGGATTATTTACCATTAAGCGGAACTAGTATGTCTTGTCCCGCGGTGGCAGGAGCTATAGCGGTTTTGAAGGATGCCTTTCCAAACTTGGGTTCTGAGGCCGCCCGAATTGCTCTTTATAATGGTGCTAACCCCCTTTCAAATTCCAGAGAGGCATATCTTACCCGTTCGGGAGCGGGTCTCATTAATATATCGGCTTCCTTAAACTTTTTATTGCAGTTAAATTCAACGGTCTCCGATATAAATAACATAACATTTAGTTTTCCAGATATTTTACCTGTTGAACCATTTGATTTACTCAATTTTCCCGGTGAATCCCAACAATATAATTTGACGATTTTATCGGGTATGAATAATACTATTGGATTAGAATTACCGTCTAATATAGAAGGGCTTAAATTAACATTAGACCATGAAAATTTGGCTTTTAATCGCGCTGGTGTTAACTTTACTACGCTAACGGTTGAAATAGAAAATAATGCCACGATTGGAACGAGGGCTTTTCTCATCAATTTAACGATTAATGGGCAGAGGATTGATTATGCTTTTATTAATGTGAGTATAGATGTTCGATTTCCCGAACAAACAATTCTTTTTGAATCATATCACGGATTAAATGATTGGTTGAAACTAGATCTATCGTTTCCCCAAATTGGATTTTATGAAGCTATGGCAGATATGAGGAAATTAAACATCTCTGTTGACTACCTCATGGAGTTCTGGAAGGTAGGATATTGTAATAAAACAGATAATTTTATATTAACTGAGGAACGATTAGCACAATATGATTTAATAGTTCTGCAAAACCCTATTTTGCCCTATAGCCCACTTGAAATCGACAATTTGCTGCAATACTTTAATAATGGTGGGAATATTTTATATTTAGGCACGAAATATCAACATATTTGTTCGGATAATATTAATGTTCTTTTTTCCGAGTTAGGATTAAATACTCAAATACAAGACGAGAATATAATATCGGAAGAGTATGTAGGATTAGGCTCTATAGTCAATTCCTTGGATGCAGTTCCCCAAAACTCATCTTTATTTGATGGAGTGTCCAAATTTCTGTGGAATTACGGTCATACCTTTAATGCCTCCGGAGATGCGCACTCAATTGCGGAAATCGACAATAAACCGGTAGCAGTTTCCTATAATAATTCTGCCTCAAATAAGGGGCGTTTTATTGGATTCGGATATCTCTCTTGGCTTTATACGCACTATAATTCTGGCAGTGCCAGTTATCAAGAAGACCATACCAAGTTATTAGAAAATATGATGAGTTATTTTTTTGAATCCGATGAATCCGATGAGATATCAATAAATATCCAACTGCCCTGTGAAAGGGTCAATAACGGAGAATTGAAGATTTCCTTATATTTAAAAAATATTACATCCAATAAATTAATCGAATCCACAACTCTCAATTCCAGCTTAAGTATGACAATCAGTAATAGCAACTTTTCATTTTCAGAAGAAATTTCTTTAAATTCACCAAGTAATGGTATAGCATTAAATAATACTTATATAATTCCTTATACATCTCCAAACCCCTATGAGTTAACAGTAAACCTTACCCTAGGATCAATTGTTCACAATAAAACATCAAAAGTGCTCTATTATGACTCGTCATCCGTGCCCATAATAGACCAACTTGTTACTAATAAAGCTTCAGTGCAAAAAGGCGGAAATATTGATTTAATAGCGGATATGGATAATTCTACATACTCCCCATTTAATGCATATGTTTCACTTTATTCGTATGGTTTCCATAATGATGGTGAGACGATCAATGCGACTCAAAACCTCTCAAATACCCCATTATCTTCATATTATGAAAGTTCCCTTACTGTACCTTCCTCTCCTTCGGGATTTGGAATATTTTATACTATACCTCAAAATAACAGTTATATCACCCCAAATTCACCTCGAAGGGCATTTATAATTGTTAATAACCCCCCCGAAATTGAAAAACAGACATCCTATTTTGGTTCGAAAAAGTTTTCAGATGCGGTGGAAGGGGACCAAGTTTTAGTCCAGCAAGCAACGCAAGGTGACCTAATCAACTTTCAAATCGATGCCCGGGATGATGGTAATAATGAGGATGATAAATCTGAGCTGACGGTATCGATTAACTTTTTTATGGTTGTACTATCGGAAAACACCGGAAGTGGTAGCTCTATAATCCCAATTTACCCGGCATCTTTCATTATTACGACTCTAAATTATGATCCGAACTCTGAAAAATACCTTGGTTCAATTATAATTCCTTATTCCATGCAGTTTAACTCTCTTGCGGGAATTAAAAATATTTCAACTGTTCCCGAAAATCAATTAAATGACTATCTCAGCCTTTTATATATTAATGTGCGAGATAGCGAGGGGGGTCAACTTGAGGAACCTTTTTATTTAGTTTATTATCTGAATGAAGCCTCCCCGCCGTTCGACTGGTGGCTTGTTGTCGTACCATTATTGGTCATCGGTGGTATTCTGGGGTTAGCGGGGTTGATTTATGCGGTAAGGAGGGATAAGATTTACCCCGAAGGGGAGAGCAGTTATAGTCGAGAGTCAAGTATGGGATATAGAAGCCAAGCCGAAGAGCAATCTTATGGCACTGATGGACAATCTCCAGAAAAGTTTGAACGTAACATTTTTCATTGTCCTTATTGTGGAAGGGGAATCAAAAGCCCCAAGCGTTATTGTCCGGGTTGCGGTCAACCTTTAGAGATGTAATGAAGTGAAATGCGCATTACAAATATTAATATAATCTTTTAATTCCTTATTCTTCTTTCTAAACCTAAATCTACCATGCTTTAAGATAGTTATTTTAGAGGAGGAAAAAAACAAAAGTAAAAAAGGTAAATAAAACTTAGAA
>CAZDJH010000398.1:0-4070 GCA_964505645.1 uncultured archaeon
GTTGCATCGCACCCCCCATTACCCCGAAACTCATTAGCGGACCCCCATTTTTCATTATAAAGGCGGGAATAATAGTATGATATGGTCTTTTACGGGGTCCCACTTGATTTGGGTGTCCTTTCTCTAATGTGAAGCAGTTTCCCCTGTTTTGTAGGCTAATTCCCGTATTAGGGACCACAATTCCCGACCCGAACCCGAAAAAGTTAGATTGAATGTAGGATACCATCATTCCGTTTTCATCCGCTGTGGTTAAGTACACTGTATCGCCCTCCTCTTTGGGCACTCCTGGTTGATATTCTTTTGCCTTATTAACATCAATAAGTTCAGCCCTTTCTTTGAGATATGTTTCATTTAAAAGCGATTCGGCATCAAATCGTAAATGGTCAGGATCTGAAATATATTGGTATGCATCTGCAAATCCCAACTTTATAGCTTCCCATTGAAGGTGGAATGAACGAACGGAATTGAGTTTATGATCTCTCAAATTGAATTCATTCAAGATACCTAATGTAATTAAAGCTGCTAATCCTTGCCCATTTGGGGGTAATTCACGCAATTTAATTCCATGATAGTCGATGCTAAGAGGATCTTGCCATAAAACACGATGTTCCTTTAAATCACGCAATTTAAGTTTACCGCCGGTGTTTTTTGCATGTTCTACCATTTTTTCTGCCAATTCACCCCTATAAAACGCTCTCCCCTTGGTTTCCGCAATTGATTCCAAACTTTTTGCTTGTTCCAAGGATTTAAACTGCTCTCCAGGACGGGGATACTCTCCATTAGGTAAAAAAAGTTTATGAAACTCGGGGAACTTTCCCTTTTTATAAATACGACTAGCAGTTTGCCATATATCAGCAATTATTGGGGTAACTAAATAGCCGTGCCGAGCATATCGGATCGCGGGTTCGACTAATTCCTTGAAGTCGAGTTGACCGAATTTTTTCCATAATGATACCCACCCCGATACTGCACCTGGGATAGTGACAGTATCCCAGCCGATAAACGGCATCCGCTTATATTTGGAAAAATACTCATGAGTCCAAGCCGAAGGAGAACATCCACTCGCATTTAATCCATGTAATTTATTTCCATCCCAAACAATGGCAAATGCATCGCTTCCGAGCCCATTATTAACTGGTTCCACCACGGCTAATGTAATTGCGGTACAAACAGCTGCATCTACAGCGGTTCCTCCCTTTGATAGGATATTTAAACCAGCTTGAGCTGCTAAGGGATGCGATGTCGATACAATATTTTCACCCAGAACGGGCATTCTTTGTGAGGGATAAGGAAAGTCCCAACTAAAATCTGGTTTCATATAGTTTTATTTTTTAGTAATTATAAGATACAGTTTAAAAATTGAATAATTCCTTTTTTCGTTCATAGCATAAATAGCGCGCGCAGCGAATGGCAAGGTCAGGGGGAACTTGACTTTTTTCAACCATTTCTCCCAGCAAATCGGAGAGCACTCTCCGAAACATCTCGGTTCTTGAGCCGTAGGACATTAATTTTCTTGAATCGGATACCATTCCCGCAAAATTCATTAAGAGATCAACTGAACCGATATATTCCAAGTGGCGCCTCATTCCGATTGGAGAATCATTAAACCACCACGCGGCACCGATACTTACGGTTTCCCCAAATGCTCGAGTTAAAGTTGCCAAAGTGGGATAATGGTTCGGATCAAGCGCATACAACACGAGTTTTAATCTCCCATCAAATTTATTAAGAAACGCTCTTATTGGTTCCACAATTGGAATGAGATGATTAGAAATATCTCCCCCCGAATCAGGTCCAATATTGTTTAATAGGTGATCACGTACATCTCTTACCGCTCCTAGGTGGAGTTGCATTACCCACTTGGATTCAACATTCATTTCTCCGAATTGATGTAGCATGTAGGAAATAAATGCATTTTCCTCTTGTTCACTTACCTTTGAACCTTTTAATCTCTTCGCAAAGATTTTGTTCGCCTTTTCATTGTTGATAATATATCCAAATGGTGCCTCGATACCGTGATCACTTGCCCTCGCCCCCATTTGTTCAAAATAGTCGTGAGTTTCTTGAAGTGCATCGATTAGATCATCAATAGTTTGGATCTCTTTCTGGGTACGGTTTTTAAGTTTTTGAATATAATCAATAAACCCATCTTTATTTATTTGCATAGATTTATCGGGTCTCCACGTGGGAAGTATTGTAGTTTGACAATTTGATTCATTTAAAGCGTTATGATGCTCAAGATAGTCGATAGGGTCATCGGTAGAACACATAGTTTCTACATTCATCTCCTCCAATAGAGCTTGAGGCTTGAACTTTTCTTGTGCTAATATTTCATTTGCTTGGCTCCAGATCTCCTCGGCGTTCCTTTTATTGATGAGAAGATCAATCCCAAACCTTCTTTTTAGGTCCAAATGTACCCATTCATAAACGGGATTTCCTATTAAATCCTCAAAGACCACTGCTAGTTTCATCCATTTTTCCTTATTCGATGCTTCCCCTGTTATATACTTTTCCTCTACGCCCCGTTTTCTGAGTAATTCCCATACATAATGGTCGGTTGCGGCTTCAACATACCATATATCCGAATAATTTTTATTTTCACGGATTTCGGCGACATCAGCATGATTATGGGCATCAATAATCGGTAATGCCTTAATTTGTTGATATATTTGTTTCGCGGGTGGATTTGTCAGTAAATAATTCTCATCCAAAAATACCATACATAACCCTAGCTAATTTTTTAAAAAAAGCTTTTGGTTTTAAAATGATATGAAATGCTTATAAAAAGATAGGTAATGCTTATAGAAAGATAGATAATACTTATAAAAACGAATTAGATTGGCGCTTGGTTGCGCACAGCTCTATGTGAGTTGTCTTCAATGACGCAAACAAGAGCAGAGATATTCTGTTTTAATTTATATTGAATTTGTTTTATCTCCTCATTAGCCCATTTTTTAAAGCCAACCAGATGCGGTGCGGTTTCAAACAGGCCTTCTTGGAGCCCCGACAATGTAATCGTGGCACCATTTAACTCTTCTTTTGAAATGTTTTTAATCTTAACATTATAGACATTTATTTTTTGCTGATTTCCGCTCTCTAATTCCGTGTCCAATATTTCAAATCGCTTTTTGAATTGGGGGGTGATGCCATCAAATAAAGAGAAGGCGTCTGGCTTCGAACCGGCAAAAAGGTCAGTTCCTACCCTTCGTTCTTCTTGTATCGGTTTTGAAGTAACGGTAATGGGTAATTGAAATTCTATTTTTTCGTTTCCAAATTCGTGTTTCTTACGACCAATCACCAATAAAGACCATTCCGAATAATCCCCAAGCTTTAAGTCCCAATGTTCCTTCTCGGAAGGCTCCCAAAGGTAGTTATGGCTTGGTTCAGCTATCTCTGGAACCTTTAATAAGACATTTCCTTCATCAGTGGTTGTTCTCGCCTTGAATTTCCCGGCGATCGCGGGAGGTAATTCTTCTACTTGCTGGCAGCTCTTTCCATATTGAGCGCAATGACAAATCAGGTTTGCTTTCTGCAATAGCCTTACTTCGATCTCCCTCAATTCTCCGGAGTTGTATGAGATTTTAATTGTCTCGCCCGGTTTAAAAACATCTTTCTTTAAGTCTACGTTTAAACCCGAAATAGAGAATGAGATTGGATTGGGAGTCTTTTGAAGCGCTTGCTTTTGAGGCTTTATGATTAGTTCCCTTTTACGCTTGATGAATAAGTCTTGGTCTTCATTTACTGGGTTTGGTTTTCTCAAAAATAACTCGAGATTGTACTTCAAATCACGCTTTTCGATTGTAGGTACGATATTTTTCTTCAGTGTAATTGCCTTTTTTCGTATATATTCGCCGGCCTCAAAGTACCCTTTTGAGAAAATTTCTCGTTGGGCAATTAGAAAATCCCTTTTGCATGGAGGTGATGTGACTAAGCGAATTCCGCTCCAGAATATCTCATTATCCTCATCAAAATTAAATTGAGTTTTTACGGGAACTTTATCCCCAACAAAAACGGTCTTTTCCAGAGGGATTAATTTTAGCTGCATAATTAATACAATAAATATATTATTC
>CAZDJH010000399.1:0-4043 GCA_964505645.1 uncultured archaeon
TAAACCTATAAAGAAGTTTACACTCATATCTAATTCTTCTTTAGATTTAATAGATTCTGACATATAATATAATTTTTTTAATAATTTTTTTTATATAATTGTATCTTATATGCTACTCTATTTAAAGATACGCATTTCTTAAAGAGTTAAAAGAAAATTTAATACTTTTCTTACCTTATACTAGATAATTTAAACTAATTCTTTGATATTAATGAAACTTGAGCCAGAATGCGTGGGATGCTTGTTTAACCAAGTAGTAAAGGCATTTAAACTCCTTAACCATGAGATTGACCGAGAAGACATTCTTGAAGCCCAGAAGAAGGTAATGAGGTTCTTACTTAAACATGATTTTAATAAGCTTTCCTCACCGATCGTTGGGAAATACTTGTATAACCTAATTGGTGAAATAATTGACACCAACGACCCTTATAAGGAATTAAAGCATAAATATAATAAGCTCGCCCTAAAGTATTACGATGAGGTGAAGTCATTTATAAGTAAGGCAGATGACCCGGTATTTGAAGCCCTTGTAGTTTCAGCCCTTGGAAACACGATTGATTTTGCCAGCCAACATAAGATAGATGTCGTGAACGATTTAAAGCGTTTTTCTCCCGATGATTTGGTGATAAACGACTATCCAATCTTTAAGGGACTATTGGAAAAGGAAGATACGCTCTTAATCTTACTGGATAACGCCGGAGAAATAGTGTTCGATAAAATATTGATAGAAACCCTGTTAAAAGAATATCCCGAATTAAAAATTGTCGGGGCCGTTCGTTCAGCACCGATCATTAATGATGCGACGATTGCTGATGCTGAATTTATCTCACTTACAGATTTAATAACGATAATCGAGTCTAGTCCTGCCCCAGGTATAGATCTAAAAGACATATCTGATGAGTTACACCACTATTTTTACGATGATGATTGCCTAATCCTTTCTAAAGGCCAAGGGAACTTTGAAACATTACACGGGGTTTCCTTTCCAAATAAAGAGCTTTTTTATCTTTTAAAGGCGAAATGCGTACTAATGGAACGTATTTTTGGGGTAAAGCAAGGGAGTTTAATCTTTAAGAAGAAAACTCCAGATTTTTAGAAAGAAATTTTTACTTTTCTTTCTCTTTCATATAAAAAATAGGATTTTCTTTTAGGTTTTTTAGATATTCCCTAATATGTTCCTTTAAGAGGGGTCTAAATTCTTCAAAGGGAGATGTATCGACTGCCTTATTAATCTCTTCCCTGTAAGTTTCATAAAAAAGGTCCAGTTCTTGTTTTGCTTGTTTTCTGAAATTATAATTAGCCGAAAACTCCTTATCCAAGATCATTAAAAGCACTAAATGATAATCATTGATGACCACCATATCCTGCTTGCCCCCCTTAATTATGATTTCATTGATTTCTCCGAGATGATCGATTCCAAACAAAGATAACGCGCCCACATAGGAGCTCAACAAGATCGGGTTCAAATCAGAGTCGATCATAAGATCGAAAATATATTCTCCGGACTCTTTACATATTATTATCCCTTTTACTACCTTAATGTCAAAATCGGCCATAATATTAAACCCTTATAATATTTTTTTATATTTTAACAATTAAATATTATTTAAAAGTATTCTATTTAAGATTTTGTATGCAATTTCCAAAATGTTTTTTTATGATATTCCGTTGCTTTGATCTTATTTTGGCGTTCTAGTTCCCTTAGTTTCACTAATATTTGCTTTATTTGAAGGTTATCAGATGAAAATGCTTCTAAGATTTGATCCTCTCTCATTGGATGTCGTTCGATAATTGACATGAGCTCCTTTTCAAAATCTTCCGAATATAATTTAAAGTGCCCCATTTCAGGAAAATTAATATTATTGAAATCGATAAAAATTTCGTTTAGTTTGCTGATAACAGTTTTATCCGGGATCTCGACCCATTCTTCTGCGGGAGGTCGAATCGGCACGTTGATGTCGATCCTATCCGGCTCTATTATGTCTAGAGTATCTTTAATCTTGGTAAGTTGTTTATTTGAGTCGTTGACATCTTTTACCAGCATCACTTCAATCCAGAACTTACCTTGGAATCGGCTTTTAAATTCGATAAATCCCTTCATCAGCCCATCAAATGTAATATCGGGATGAGGACGATTAATTAACCGAAGTGTTTTTTCATCTCCCGCATCTAAAGTTGGTAGTACTAGATCAGCATGCATTAACTGGTCTTGTACTGCTTTATATGATAGTAGTGAACCATTGGTTATAACACATATCGGATTATCGGTACAATTTTTGGCACAGAGAATTAAATCTCCTAAATCCTTATAGAGAGTAGGCTCCCCACTCCCAACAAATGTAAGATAATCGAATGAGACGTCCGTGTGAAGTAAAATATCTTCTAATTCATTCGTAATTTCGTTTTTAGGGTGATAATTCTTCCTTTCATTGGTGAAATGGGTTGTTTTTCCTAGCTGGCAATAAATGCAATGATAATTACATGTTTTGCTGGGAATAGGATCAACTCCCAAAGAACTTCCGAGCCGTCTGCTGGGAACAGGACCAAAAATATACTTCATCTAAATAGGAAAATGCGGGTGGGTATTATAAATTTATTATTATTGTAGATATGACTTAAAATTTATAAAAGTCAAGAATTAATAATCATTTCTTATATATAAAAATATTTCAGAGATATATTGACATTAATTAAATTTACATAAACTTTAGTCAAATTACTTTCTATTTTTTTTATTCTATTTGTTTCTTTAGGCACCTTAAGATGATAAAATTAATAATTGATCTCTTCCAAATAGTAATTATAAAATATATAAAACATATCTAAAATGAGTGCTCATAAGAATAAGGTTATCGTGCTCGGCAGTTTGGCTTTTGATTATATCATGGGATTTGATAGCAATTTTTGCTATGCAACGGAAATAGATAAAATTAAAGAGGAATATCAGAGCACGATCACGGCAAATAGCCGGAAGCAGCATTTTGGAGGGACCGCAGGGAATATTGCCTATAATATGGGTTTATTGAACTTAGGTTCCGTATCGCTAATCGGAAGTGTGGGAAAAGACTTTGAGAGCCTCGGTTATAAAGACCACATCACCGTGTTCGGAAACGTCGATTTAGGGGTTGATATCCACGAGGATGAATTCACCGCGGCATGCTATATCGTAAATGATGTTAAAGCAAATCAAATGATAATCTTCCACGGAGGTGCCTTGGATAGGTGTAAAGAGCTCGATCTGCGAGAAAAAATTGATGATCCAGAGCACTATATATACGCCATTAACTCAACGCAAAGCGTTGACGCAATGGTGAGTTTTGCGGAGCAGTTATATGAGCTCGGTATCCCCTCAATCTTTGATCCTGGGCAAGTCACGCCCTTGTTTCCCAAAGAAATCCTCATTAACATCACCAAACAATCAGACATTTTGATTGGAAATAAGTTTGAAATTCAAAAGATTCAAGAAAAAACCCAGATGACGAAGGAAGATCTTATAGAAAACATCAGAGCCATTATAACAACGCTTGGAGAAGGTGGTTCGGAATTAATGTATAAAAGCGATGGGAAAATATATAAGACAGAAATCCCCATTTTCAAACCGAAAGAGATAAAAGATACCACGGGGGCCGGAGACGGCTATAGAGCTGGTATGTTATCCGGTCTAATGCTCGATATGACTTTATTAGACTCTTGTCGGCTAGGTGCTATAGTAGCCTCATTTGTCGTTGAAACTACAGGCGCCCAAACGCATAAATATAGCATCTCAGAAGTACGGAAGCGGTTTATGGAGAACTATGATTACATCCCTTCCCAGTTAGAAGGCGTCAGAGAGAATAAATGAGAAATTAAGGTTTTCTCAGTGTAATAATGTTATAAAATTTAATATATGAATTAACCCACCTAAAGGTATGGGCCTTCTCGCATTACAAATAATAAAACCTCCTTTTCACTGACTATATTAAAATATCTGATGTTCGGAATAGCATCACATAATAAATTATAAATATCACTTTTTATAGGGATATGCTATTATATTATAATAA
>CAZDJH010000400.1:0-4012 GCA_964505645.1 uncultured archaeon
TTTAAAAGTGAAAGGATATAAAATTAAATAAGCTCAAGGTGCTAACCAAAGAAGAAATCGGAAATATCCATAATGCTACTATTGATTTATTGGAAAATATTGGGGTAAATGTGGCATCAGAAAAGATCCAATCGATCACATCTGATAAAGGAGCGATAATTGATCCCGAAACAGGATTAACAAAATTTCCCGAGTACCTGGTGAACGAACATCTTAAATCGGTTCCGAGTTCTTTTAAATTATATGGCCCTTTTGATAATTCTGCCGTTTCCATCTCAAAAGAAGCCTCAGTTTTCGCCACTCAAGGGGCTCCCACGGAAATTACGGATGAAACCGATATTAATAGAACGCGAGCTGCAAAATTATCTGACCTAACAAACTTTCTAAGGATCGTTGATTCCTTAGATAATATTGACTGTTCTCACCTTGATCTTTGGCCTACAGATATTCCTTATACAAGTATGCATTGTTATGCGATAAAAGAGTGGATGCAAAACAATAAAAAGCCGTTTGGCTTAGGTGTTCGGGGTGAGCAATATTGCCTTGATGCCATCAATCTTATATCCATCCTGCTCGAAAGCGAAGATGAAATTATTAAAAAACCGAGATTAATAGGCTTTTTTAACCCAATAAGTCCATTAACCCTCCCCCGCGTCCTTTTAGGTGGTCTTTATACATTTGCGAAATATAAACAGCCACTTATTATTGCACCGGCAGCAACAGGAGGATTAAACGCTCCTATCACACTTGCTGGCCTCTTAACCCAAGTGAATGCGGAAATTTTGTCTTCAGTTGTCATAACACAATTAGTCAATAAGGGTGCGCCGGTTCTTTATGGGAATGTAAATACCCCAATGGATCCTAAGACAGGTAATGTTGCATGGGGTGCAATCGAAACGGGATTAATTGCGATAGCCGCTGCCCAACTCTCTGATTACTATAATATCCCTTCTAGATCATCTGGAAGTATTACAAATGCTCTCAGTTTCGGTATGCAGAATGGCTATGAACGATTTATGACATTATTATCTACCGCTTTTTCTGGAATAAATTATATCACTTGCGCCGGAACCTATGCAAACGGATTGGCTCTCTCCTTAGAACTCCTTATTATTGATAATGAATTAATAGGAATGGCTAAAAGAGCGTTGATGGGCATTAAAGTCGATAAATCTTCCATAGCATTGGAAGAAATAAAAAAGATTGCTTCGGGATTAAAAGAGGGAAAAAATTATCTCCAATTACGACATACGGCAAAAAACGTAAGAAATGAACTCTATATTTCCGAGTTAGCTGAGCGAAATAATAGGGATACATGGATTCGAAAGGGCTCAAAAGAAATCTTCTCTAAAGCTCGCGAGAAAAAAGTAGAAATCCTCCAAACTTACCAAGTTCATAAACTTGATTCGGGAATAGAAGCTGAAATTGATGATTATATTGCTCGAGTAGAGAAAGCCAATAAGAATGAATATTTGGAAAATTCTTAGCAGAAGTTTTAATTGATGTTATTCACATTAGAAGATAAAACTTGTTAAATGAAATATAGGAAATGGATTCAATAGCCCTTAACAATTGGAAATTATCACATAAGGACCGGGATATCAATATTGACCTAACTGTACCAGAAACGGTATTTGAGGCACTTATTAGAAATAATATTATTTCGGACCCTTTTTATGGATTAAATGAACACGAAGTTCAATGGGTATATCAGTCAGATTGGGTTTATAAAACGGAATTTGTTCTCCCCCAGGATTTCTTAACAAATTCCAGAATCATTCTCCGATTCAAGGGATTAGATACAATTGCAGATATATTTCTCAACGATAGTTTGCTCTCTTCTGTTAATAATATGTTTAAAACTTATCTATTTGATGTATCATCAAAATTAAAACAATCAAGAAACATACTTAAAATCGTTTTTCACAGTCCATCAAAACACGCAGAGAAATTAATTGAAAAATATGGAGTTAAACTTAATACTGGGGAAAAAACAAGAACTTTACCAGGTGCCCCCTATCTTAGAAAAGCACAATACTCCTTTGGTTGGGATTGGGGTCCTATTTTACCTGATATTGGAATTTGGAAAGATGTAGAACTGAAAGCTGTATCCGATTTGACAATTGAATCTATTTATATTAGCCAAAAGTTCGAATATAATTCAATTGCAGAACAAGAAAACTCAAATCATATCTGCAGAGTTCAATTAACGATAAATGTGTCCTTAAACGACCATTTGGATAATCTGCAAAATCATGATTATGTTTTGGCGGTATATATTTTAGATCCCAATGGAAAAAAACTCTCGAAAGAAAAAGCATTGGAGAAATTGAATGAATCTGTTACATTGGAAGTGGAAAGGCCTCAATTATGGTGGACTCATGACTTAGGAACCCCTAATTTATATGATTTAAAGATTCAACTAATAAGTTCTCACGGAATTGTCGATGATAAGACTTCTAAAATAGGTATTCGAGATATTAAATTGGTTAAGGATCCCGATAAATGGGGCGAGAGCTTTTATTTCCAACTTAATGGTGTCCCTCTCTTTGCAAAAGGCGCCAATTGGATCCCTAGTGATAGTTTTATACCGAGAGGAAAGAAGTTGGGATTATACGAGCGAACACTTACGTATGCTAAGCAAGCTAACATGAACATGATTCGTATATGGGGCGGGGGTATTTATGAAGATGATCGGTTTTACGAAGTATGCGATGCTATGGGCATCTTGGTATGGCAAGATTTTCCCTTTGCGTGTGCTATTTATCCTCAGCAACAAGGTTTTTACGAAAATGTACGGGATGAGTTCGTTGACAATATAAAGAGATTGCGGAACCATCCCAGCCTTGCGTTGTGGTGCGGAAACAATGAAATCGAATATTTATGGAATTGGTTAAAAGTTTCTACGGGTATTACAGATGAAGAAACTGAAAATGAATTTAAGGAGGGATATGTAAAGTTATTTGAGCAAATGATACCCGACCAGTTGGAGAAGTTTGACCCTAACCGCCCTCATTGGCCGAGTTCACCTTCTAATGGCTTTTGTAATAAGGACTTGGGTTCGATCAATTCTAACTCTCAAGATTTCGGTGATAGCCACTATTGGAGTGTATGGCATGGGGGCAAACCCTTTAACGCCTACAAGAAGTTTAATTCGCGCTTTATGTCCGAGTTCGGATTTGAATCCTTTCCTTCAATTAAAACGATTTCCGAGTTTTGTCCGGAGGATCAATACGATATAAATTCGCCGATCATGGAAAACCATCAAAAAAATGACGCAGGCAATGATTTAATAAAGCGATACCTAAAGAGAAGATATTCCATTCCGGAGGATTTTAAAAAGCACATAATTCTTTCCCAAATAAATCAAGCTGAAGCAATAGAATACGGAGTCAAACACTGGCGGGCCAACCGGAATAACTTTCATTGCATGGGCGCCTTGTACTGGCAATTGAACGATTGCTGGCCCGTGGCGAGTTGGTCTTCAATTGATTATTATGGGAGATGGAAAGCCCTACATTATTTTGCAAAGCGTTTTTTCTCTCCTATTATTGGTTATGTAGAGCATAAGGGAAGTAATATCTTAATTGGAGTGGTGAATGACTCCAAAGACCCCCAAAAATTCAACTTGTCATGGATTTTAATGAATTCAAAAGCCCAAATTTTATTTAAGAGGTCAAAGGGTTCAGAAATATATAGTTTTGAATCAAAACTTATGGAAAAAATATCCGTTTCTCGTAAATCTGCCTTATATGAAAGCCTTGAAGATACCATTCTTTTTTACACTTTAACTCAACCTTCAACAAACGAGGTGCTGGATCGGGGGTTTAAACTATTTAGCAACCCGAAAAGATTTAAATTTTATGATCCTGGGCCCCTCTATAAAATTGAATTCTTAGAAGATGGTGAACAACCAACCGAAAAATTACAAATCACCATTGAATCAACTCATATTTGCCTACATACCTTTATCACATCTAATATGGTCGATTTTATTGCCTCAGATAATTAC
>CAZDJH010000401.1:0-4000 GCA_964505645.1 uncultured archaeon
CTGTTGTTGCCATTTTCTTTTCACTCCTCCTCCCTATCAATTAAAGGTTCTGGTCTAGGTATCACATCTATGATTAGTTGCTTACACTTAGACCCGATCTCTAACTTTTCCATATCTAATTTTAATTCCACCATTTCGCTGGGAATCACATAACGTTTTCTGCGCTTGTACTTAACCTTGTTATTTTCATCTTTAATTTGAATTTGAATCCTTCTATCGGGGTTTTTAACTCGAAAATTAAAGATGACTTTTTCTGAGAGATCAGAAGTATTAATATAATCCGGTTTCACATAATTTACATTCTCTCCGGCTTTGCATTGGATTTTACCGATTTTTTCAATCTTTTTCCCAAATCGATTATTGATATATTCAATTGCATTATTTCCAGCTCGTTTTGCCTCAGCAGATACCCAATCTACCAAATCATGTACTTGTAGGACATTTCCGCACGCAAAAACACCCTTGACAGAGGTTTCTAGATTGTTATCTACTTTAGGTCCTCCCATTGAGGCAATTTCCGCACCCATATCTCTGGTAAGCTCATTTTCAGGGATTAAACCCACAGATAGGAGTAAAGCATCACATTCGATAAATCGGTCTGTACCAATAATTCTATCGAAGTTTCTATCAACCTTACTGATGGTCACTCCTTTTACTCGGTCTTTACCGTGGATTTTTGTAACGGTAAAACTTGTGATCAAAGGAATATCGTAATCCTCAAGGCATTGAACTTGATTTCGTATTAGCCCGCTTACATAGGGTAAGATTTCAACCACTGCCTCAACTTTACATCCCTCCCACGTAAGTCTTCTTGCCATTATCATGCCAATATCTCCGCTTCCCAAGATTACTATCTTTTGACCTGGTAGATAACCTTCAATATTTACAAACCTCTGGGCTTGTCCCGCCGTAAATACTCCTGCGGGTCTAAACCCCGGGATGTTTATCGCGCCCCTCGTTCTTTCCCGACACCCCATCGAAAGAATTACTGCTTTGGTATTCACTTGTATCATCCCTTCATCATTATTAACCGCATATACCGTTCCATCGGTATTAATATCAAGCACCATCGTGTCGAGCTTATAGGGGATGTTTAACTCCTTTACTTCGTTTATAAATCGCTGAGCATACTGGGGACCAGTTAATTCTTCTCCGAATTCCGTTAACCCAAATCCTGCGTGGATACATTGTAATAAAATGCCTCCCAGTTCGAGGTCTCTTTCCAAAATAAGGGGTTCGAGGCCTCCTTTTTTAACTTCAATAGCCGCGGCTAATCCGGCAGCCCCCCCACCTATTATTGCTACATCGGTATTATATTTCTTCATGCTTTCTCTGTGCCCTCCTCTATTGTTTTATGTTCACTTTTTTTCAGTTCCCTTAGTCGAATGTCCTTGGTTTGAGCAATTAGGTAATTAGTATCCGCCCCTTTCTTGGTGATCGCTTGAAACGGCTTGTTCATCTCTCTGGAAAGTATTTCCATTACCCTGGGTCGGCAAAACCCTCCTTGACATCGACCCATTCCCGGTCTACACCGAAATTTAATTGCGTCCACGGTTCTTGCTCCGACAGGCGCGTGAATTGCATTAACTATCTCAGCCTCGGGGACCGTCTCGCACCGACAGATTATTCTACCCCATTGGGGGTTTTCTTTTATCTTTTTATCGAGTTCTTCCCGTGTAAAATCTGCTAAGCGTTCCGGTTTGGGTCTATAGGGGTTATAATCCTCTTTTTCCTTTAATTGTACGCCTAAAAGCTTAAGAAACTCCTCTACTTTTTCCGCGATCGCATAAGAAGAAGTTAGACCTGGGGAAAGGATCCCTGCTACGTTTATAAATCCATAAATGTCGGTGTTGTCGATAATAAAATCTTCACGGTTTGGCACCGCTCGCAGACCTGCAAAATTCCGGATTGACGCTCGCACGGGGAGATTCGGTACTAATTTAGTTGCTCCTTCAAGTATTTCTTTTAGTCCAGCGGTCGTGGTCGATGTATCTTCTCTATCAAACACATTTTGCGCATTTGGTCCCGCAAACGAATTTCCGTGTAGTGTTGGGCAGACAAGAATACCTTTTGAGACTTTCGTAGGAATTGGAAATAATATTTTATTCAATTGTATCTCATTCCTGTCAAAAAGGATGTATTCTCCTTTTCTCGGTTCTATATTAAAATAATCTAACCCCAACATTTTTGAGACCTTTCCAGAATACAATCCGGCACAATTTATGAGGTTTTTACTTTTAAACTCGCCACGACTGGTGGTAACTGTAAAAGTATAATCGCGGTGTATAATTTTTACAACCTCATGGTTTCGAAAAAACTTAACACCGTTCATAGCAGCATTTTCCGCCAACGCAAATGTCATCTCATAGGGGCTGACAAGACCCGCGGATGGAGCATGTAATACCGCCTCTACATCATCGGTGAGATTGGGTTCCATTTCTAGTATTTTTTCGCTATCAAAAATCAGTTCAAGCCCAAACACGCCATCTTCAATCCCTCTTTTTCTTTCTTCTTCTAATTTTCGTATTTGTTCTGGCTCCACCGCGACTACAAAAGATCCAATTCGCTCAAAGGGGAAGTTTAATTCTTTAGCAGCTTCCGTGTATAATTTATTTCCCCGAATACACAAATCCCGTTTAATATATTTTCTCTCTGCAGCATATCCCGCATGAACAACTCCGGAGTTTCCTTTTGTTGTTCCCATTCCGATATCTGCTTCCTTTTCCAAAAGACATATTTTTAACTCATATTTGCTGAGTGTGCGCGCAATAGCGCATCCGATTACGCCTCCCCCAATTATTGCGACATCAAATTCCGAAGATGACAATTATATCAAATCCTATTCTTAAAGTTATTTTTTTAATGATTATTAGAATTATTTTATATAATTATAAAATAATTAGAACTCTTTAAATTTATTCTGAAAAATATACAAATTACTCTTAGACTATTATAAAGGATTATAAAAAATGAGAAAACCAGTAATTAACTCCTATGAAGACCTATTATAAGATAAAGCTCAATAAAAACCAAATGATATTAAATGTAATTGCACCCGCTACTAATAGTTTTGTAAGGGGGTTAAAAACCACGCTCTTTAAGGAGTCGTTGACCTTTAATTCCGTGTCGCTTTTATCCATTCTCCCCACGGATGAGAAATTTTGATCAACTTTTTGTTTTAGATGGATAGATCCTAAAAATTTAGGGTTTGACAAATTCTTTATCGCGCGGTTTAGGTTATCGGAAGAGAGTAAGTTCATAAAGGGCCCTTGATTGTTATCTTCTCTCTTTGGATTATTAGTTTTTTCCTGTTCCATTTCTGTTTTCATTCCATTCGTAATTATATTCTATATAGTATAAAATGTCTATTAATAAATTTTTTGTGTTTATATCTCATAGACCATACCATATTTTAGCATCTTACTTTAATTCTTTACCAAAAGGCTTGCTTAAATTTATCTATTGTTACCTCCAAAGAATCTTCGATACGCATCTCAAATCCCTCAAACACGGAGATATCATTATCATAGTGATTAAGCTCGCCTGAGTATTCCCGGAAGAACTTATCGGAGATTTGCGCCAACTCTTTTTGAACCTTCTTATCTTTGACGCTTTTTGCGGCGTTTCCGATGAAAATAAAATTATTCTTTTTTGCGAAGGTAAACCTCGTATTACCAAACTCAAAGCTGCTTAATCCATTATCTGAAATCTCCCTTGCAAAACTGTCTATAGCCCTCATTAACGCTCCAAACATCTGCTCCTCTACCTTCTTTTCGAACACTCGGTTCCACAAAACCGTTCCCGATTCATCGATAATCCAAAGGTCCCGTATTATTTTCTGCATAAGGTTTTTTAACCCAGCGCGGCTTTCAGAAAATGCTTATTTTTTAAACTAATTTCTTAAGTAGAAATATAGAAATTGTGACTAATTAATTCTTTGATTATTAAATATTAATATTCTATGCCTATTTATAATCCTACTTTATTCTATTTCTCTTCT
>CAZDJH010000402.1:0-3995 GCA_964505645.1 uncultured archaeon
AAATATATATCGTTTTTAAGAGGTGATTTGCAATTAAAGCTAAATCAAAACCCGAATATCTTCATACCTTTTATTCGGAGGGAGATTTATTTGGAATAAGGTTTGGATATCCCTCAGATGCCAAACAATTAATCGAGGTTTATAAAGACGTATATGAATGGGATTATTTATATCCATATATATATAAAGAAGATATCCTAAAGGAAAAATTAGTCGCCGACGATGAGTACTGGTTTCCTGTAGAACTCGTTGATAAAAACGAAATTGTCGGTAATGGATTTCTTAAAAAACTAAATAACTATACAATTTTCATTGCAAGGTTGGCTTGTAAGGAAGAGTACCAAGGAAGGGGGCTCACCGGTATTTTAGGTGCCACTTGTATGAAATCTCTTTACCAGATGAATGTGTTTGATGGAGTTCTACGACTTGAATGCGATGTAAGGGCAAGAGCATATTATTCTCAGAGGTTTGTTGAGAAAACTGGTTCGATACCCTATGGGTTTATACCTAATTATAATAATTATGCCGATAAAAGATCTTATAATGCATCAAAATCTAATCCATTCACGGAGGGAAGAATAGAGCCAGTAGTCATGTATTTCCAGCCCTTTAATACTTTTTGGGAGGATCGTGTAATTGATATCTTTCTCCTTAATAATAAAAGTATCCTTCAATCTTATAACTTAATCCGACAGAAAAATAAGCGCAAAATGAACTCAGATAACGTAATTACGAAAAAGAAATCAAACAAGACCCAAGAAGGGGGAGACCACCGAATCAAGCTTGATCATTACAAAGCAATCGTAAGTATTAAGGGCAATCTTACAGAGCAAGAACTTTCAGAGATTTTAAATCTATACTCCAATTGGAACTTAATTGAATGGAGAATTCCTACCTCAAGGCTGGGATTGACTTCCCAAAAATTAGCGTTAGACCATAATTTTAGGGTGGTTGGATATAATCCAGGATCGTTTTATATTAATAATAAACTCAAGGATACGATACTTTTTGCTTACTTTCCTAAAAAACTTAATTCTAATCAATTCGAAAACATGCAACTAACAGATAACAGCAAACCCATCGTTAAGTTAGTTCTTAATTCATTAGATGAGACAGGAGATTATGATATTGATAATTCCAAGTAATATCTTCTTTTTTTTCCGATTGAATGCCAAGTTTTATCGAGTAGTCTAAAGAAAAATAAAAAAGTAAAATATTTGTTTTAATCGTTTTTAAATCATTTTAAAGATTTTTCTTAGAGATAGGGACATGATATATTGTTGTATCTGCCTGGTCCCACCGCCTATCTCTTGTATCCTCGATATTCCCAATAAGTCCTCCATTAAAGTATTATCGCATACCCCCGCACCTCCCATCAAATTTGCACATTCATAGCATACGCGTTCGGACAAAATAGCGCTCTGAGATTTTAATTGGGCGGCATTCACCCCAATTGCGAGATTTAATTGCTTTGGAAGGGTTCCATTATGCTTTTCCAATTTCTCATCAATATTCTCGCTGATATGAAGTGCCGCTAAGGTCATATTCATCGTTTTTGCCCATTGATCCGCAAGAGGAAATCCGACCCCTTGATACTTTAATACTGCTTTGCCAAACTGTTCTCGAACATTAAGGTATATCATAGCATGAGATAGCGCGTTCCATGCTTCGGCAATATTAAGGAACACAATTCCCAATCGTTCTAAGTTTAATCCTTCAAAAAGGTGTTCCCTTCCTTTTCCAGGAGGCCCTAACACGTACTCCTTGGGGACTTTTAGACCGTTGAAAGTTTCTTTTCCAATATGCATACGAGGGGTCCATGGAACATTAATTCGTTCCACATTCCAACCCTCCCAAGAGGTATCCACTAAAAACTGCCCCATGGTGCTTCCGTTGTTTTTTTCGGCACAAGCATAGACAACCGCCCAGTCTGCCTTGGGAGCATTAGTATTATAGATTTTGGTTCCATTCAATAAATAACTTCCGTCGGGTTGTTCCTCGCAAGTCGTAAGCATATGCACCGCATCGGAACCTCTTTCTGGTTCGGTTATGCATATTGCTCCGACTTTTTCTCCGCTCGCCAATTCCTTTAACGCATTCAATCGAACTTTTTTATCTTCATGATGACTGAGCAGCGGGTTTATACACAATACGGTCGCACCCATCCCCATGGCGAGTTGTGGATCGAAGAAGTCGGTTGCCAGTACCCGCATTAATTCCGCGGTCATCCCATATGGCTCGTAGTCCAACCCCACATTCTCGAACTTATTTACCCGTGTAACTAAGCCTACTTCGCCTATATCGGCAATCCAATCATAATAGTCTTCGGTATGGGTAATATTGTGTTTTTTTTCATATTTCATATAGAACTTCTGGGCCTCTTTTAAAAAATCAAAATACTTAGGCTTTAAAATGTTCATTAAATTAATATTCAAAAAATTATAGCGCTTCTTTAAGCTCATACTCTCAAGAGTCTTTTCATTAATGCATTGTACCTCTCCCTTTTTTCCAACCATTTATCATCAACTCAATATCTTTTATTTTTCTATATTCTACTTAGAATTATTTTCTAAAATCATTAGTTATATATAATAAATTGGCTCAAGGTTAAAAAATGGAATGTGTTAAAATAAACTCATTTAGCTCTTTTGAGTTCTTGAAGGTTTATTAGATGTAATTTACTTCTGTTCTAACTTCTATGCCTCTCTTGGCTAGTTCGGATACAAAAAGCTCACTAGGGACTGCCAATTCAACAGGGACTGCTCCATGAGGTATTTTATTATGAGTCATCATAATAACTGTTATAGACGCATCCCATCCAGTCGTCCGCTCCATTGCCGTAAAACCCGTCTCCTCATCATAATAATCGATCAATTCAACAATACCCTCTGCTTGCCTTCCATCCTTTTCCCCGATACATTTCACGCGAATCACCACCACGTCCTTATCTTCTTTAAAAGTTACTTTAGGTTCAAAAAGTGAATGGAATACCTCACGTGGAACTATCGCTTTTCCCCTAACCTCAATTGGAGATGAATCAAACAAGCCGAGGTCGAAAAATGCCTTCAATTGTGCGTAGTGACCTGGATACCGGACAGTCTTGTTTTGGTATACGTCCAATTTGCCTTCAAAGGTCCAAGGCGCCGTGGATGTACCTCCTCCCGTCGTAAAAGCCTCTAATTCCCCGATAGGCTCTGAAAATGAAATATTTTCTAATTCTTCTAATGGCTGGATTTCTGTTAACTCAGAGTTCCTGAGAAAATAGGTGGGCTCGGCATATTCATTGGTTAAGCCTTCTATATTAAAAGTAAGTAGATAATTAAACGGGGGAGTTGGATGTTGCGGTAATCCCCCATCCCACATATATACCTCGCGGGGAGTGTCCAATAAACTCATCGCATGAACGCATAAAGTAGTACCCATACCTGGTACTTGCCCACAGTCGGGTACGATCGTCATACCTGCATTTTTAGCTGCTTTATCGAGCTTTAATTGTTCTTTTACAAGCTCCGTATTTCCCCCTAAATCGCACATACTCACACCGGCCTCCACCGCGGCTTGTGAAATATCTAAATTAAAATAGTACGGTACCGCACTTAAAAAGGCATCAATATCCGATAAGAAATTCATCAGACTTTTTCGGTTTTTCACATTTATATTTTGTGCCTTTACAATTTCTTTGTTTAATAACTTATTGACCCGATTTGCCGAAGATATTGCATTTTCAATTACCAAATCTCCAATTAAAACGCGCTCCGTAGCACCATTTTTTGCCATATCGTACGCCGCCGCCGTACCTTGACGGCCCGCACCAATTACTCCATATTTAAAACCCATAGATGATACACTTTAAATATTTATGAGATTTCTTAATATTTCATTAGTTTTAAAGTTTGATAATAGGAAAAACGAAAAATGAAGAATTACATAAATAGATATAATAAAAAAATCCTCACTGACAAGGTCAGCCATCCATTAATAAGCTTTTTTTATAT
>CAZDJH010000403.1:0-3991 GCA_964505645.1 uncultured archaeon
AAAAAAACCCAATATCAAATATAGATTTAAAATTACAGAAGAGTGAACTTACCTTAAAAATCTTAGAAATGATTGAATCATCTCCAGGAACATATAATAATAAAATATCAAAAAAACTGGATGTCGATCATAAGACGGTTTCATATCACCTTAAAAAATTGAAGGATTTGGATTTAATATGTATAAAAAAAGATGGAAGAAAAAAGATATTATATCCGAATCTCGATGCCGAATATTTTAAAAGCAGTAATTCAGAATGAACTTTTTAAAGATACTACACGGAGAAAATTATTCCTAATTACTTTTATAGTTTAATTTATAATAAGATCCTAAAGCATTTAGAGGTTTTAATTATGAAATCTAAACAAAAGAAAAAAGGAATAATTCTTATAGGAATCGGGTTAATTTTCGCGATGTTTCTCTCATTTAACAACCTCCAATACGCAAAATCCAATGGATTTATGAATGATAATGGGACAATTCTGAGCACCATTGAAGCTTCCGAAGATAATTACGATATTAGGGCAAATTCATTTAATTCTACAGGTGAGGATTTGGTCACCTCCTTGTTTTCAACCAGAAATCAAACTTTTTCCGATATAAGTATAAGTGAAGGTGGTATAACAATAGAGAACGGTGAAGGAAATAAAAATTGGAATATGACTGACTTTACCCTAAATTTTACCGACCTTAGGGCAAAAGAAAAGTTAGTCAAATTTGAAACCCGAAACGACGGCTCATTACAGTTTAGAGAGGAGAAGATTTATTATGCAAGCTCATTTCAAGTTCCGAATACCTGTAATATTAAAAATCTTTCAATGTTCGTTCAATATCCCGGGGGAAAAGGAACAGGTGGGGGACCAAGTGGACCAAACCAATATCAATCTTCATTCAATATTACTATTTTTAACTCCTCTTCAAACATGACCCCTGCGTTCCCTATTCATGATGCGGATGATAATATCAACTTTAATTTGAGTGATAAACTTGTTTCTCAACCTGCCCGGTGGTATCAGTCTAATTTCACAGATATGTTTTTGAATATCTCAGAGACCTATAATAATACATTTTTTGCGGTTTTCCAATCAATTGACTTTCCATCTGGATTAGGGGGAACGGTAAAAGCCTATATGTACTATGCAGAAGAGCAGGTGTCTGATGAGTATGATATTAGGTTCCTCCAAAAAAACGAATCATGGAATGATACTAATTTGGAAGATAAAAATGGTTTGTTTAGGGTAGGTTTTGCGCCTTTTCCCTCTAATCCCTCAGCAAACCAACTTAATCTATCGGTCTTTGCAGAGGAATTAGATTCTAATATATATATTCATGATGCTTTTTTCCCTCACGAGGAAAATGAGTTTTCCATTCCGATTTCCAGCCCGTGGTTTGGAGATATAATATATAACATGACCTTTGAAGGAAACTTTCAATATTATACGGTATCATCCTCCCACTTTAAAGCTGCTACTGGGAAAGATGTAAATTGGAGTTTAACTTTAAAGATAAATAATTTTCAGGAAAATTCATACAACCGTTCAGCGACCTTTTACAAACCACACTTTTGGAAGTATTTAAGCGTCCAAAATGGGACAGTTAAATTTAACGATACAAATGTGAATGTACAACCTAGATATGTGCAATTATTTAATGTATCAAACGGGCCTTGGACAATTAATTTCAATCAGACTAACGACGTGATAAATTCTTCCTATTATTCAAGTGAATCTAAATTAAGCTGGGACGCCTTCGATATGGAAGTAAATGCATATAATTACATCAATATCACAAGCTCCTTTAATTGCTCTGAAGGGAATGCCTTCTTATATATATATACTCCACAATTGGATTTAAAGTTTCTAAAAGAAATTTCAAATCAAACAGTATCTTTTCCTCTATGGCAACCTCGGTTTAATACTTCAATCTATGACGTTGAAACTGTATTCAAAGCAAACATTTTGGCGACCAATGGAACTATGGCGGGATTCACCGCAAAAAACTTCACGGTAATCTTCAATAAAACAGAGCCGGAATTAACCCTAAGCGGAAATTTGGGAGATCATATCTATGGAAATGTCTTAGAATTGCAGGCAAGATTGAGTAATGGTCAACAACCATTAGTCGGTGAGATTGTATACTTCAAATTTGTAATCGATGGCGGTGCGTCTGAAATAATCCTTAATGATACAACCGATGATGAAGGCATCGCGAGAGTTTCCTTTATGATCGGTGAAATAAGTTCCATCCGGGTTTACGCATATTACGATGGCAGTATCGACTACACTTCGAGTGCTTCAATAACTTCCACAATGTCCGTTCAATCGCCTCTAGAACGATTTTTTTGGGATTCTTTTCCATTTCTCATCATGATTATGATAGGGATAGCGGCTATAAGTTCTTATATAGGGGTTAAGCGTTATAGATTTAAAAAGATGATGAAAGAATGGAAGAAAAAGACGGGGATCTTTTCCGATGTGTTAACTATCGATCTCATATTGGTTCTTCATAAGGAGATAGGGGTGGCACTTCTTAAACAGAACTTTACTAAGGAAGAAATAGACGGAGATATGATTGGGGGATTCTTGCAGGCAATCACCAACTTTAAGTACGAAATCAAAGATCGGCAATCAAGGGGAGAGGAAAAGGAATCGATCCTGTTGGATTATCGGGATTACAAGATTTTGCTTGAAGACGGAGAGTATATCCGCTGCGCACTTATTCTAAACTCGGAACCCTCTGATAATATAAAAATATCCCAGAAAGAATTTATTAGTGATTTTGAAGGTAAATACCGAGACCATTTAGCCAACTTTAAAGGAGAACTAGACGGATTCAGAGGTTCCATTGAGTTAATTGACAAACATTTCAATATGGCCTTCATAAAACCTCATATTGTAAATGAAAATCCCCCCGCCATAGAATTAACCTCATTCCAGAAAAGGGTTGTTTCGGTGTCTCAAACCTTACAATCAGATAGCAACCAATTTTACATCAGTAGATTGTTGAATTATCTGATCTCGGCAATGCCCGACGAACCTAAAGAAAAGATTATAGCCAATATTTATGATGCTAAACGATATGGCTTTATAAAACCAATTTAATTCAACTTTTTTTTTATGTTTTTATGTTTATATAGTTTTTATGTTTATATAGTTTTTATCATATATCATCGAGTAATCTTAAGACTCGATTTTCTAATTATTTTTAACTTGTAAGAAGTGAATTACACGCCCCTAAAGGGGGCGGCTTCAACCGTTCGGCTAGGTCATTGCGACACTAACTTCATTCGGGTTTTCGGGGCATTCACGGGTCCCCCATCCCAGCGAACTCGTTATCCGTTGGGCTATGTTGATACTATATAACTCATCAGCCGAAAATCCCGTTATAGGTTTAAATATAACTTTTAGAATTTTAACCTTCAGAAAAAGATTTTAGAAAGTTGAATAATCAGATATCGAAGGAAAATAATATATTTTATTAGCTTTTCCGATTGGAGCCCTTTTCCTTATTGGAATTGTCTTTAAAATATTCCGCCTCAAGGTTCGGGTAGATCCGTTTTTTTATACCATCCCGTTCCCGATATATGAGACCCAAATCGATTAGTTTATCGATGTGATATTGGATCGTTTTGCGATGGATTTTTAAATCATCTGTGATTTTGCCGTTCCATATACCTGGGTTCTCCTCAATTATTTCCAGTACTTCGAGGGTTAATTCGCTTTTTTCTAGTTTTAAATCGAGATTGGATAATGGGTTTTTCGAATAATATGGAATATAAATCACATAATTCTTTACTCGCTTCTTTTTAATTACCTTGTACGTTTCCAATATATCCAAGTGCCACACTAAGTTTCCCGAAGCCAGACCGCTTTTTCGCAATAATTCATTGAAATGAATTCCAGGATTTTTGAGTATAAGATCGATAATTTTATTTCGGTTTTTGTTTTCTAAAACCTCGTCCATCGAAAGCTGGTGGGCACCCTTATCTATG
>CAZDJH010000404.1:0-3983 GCA_964505645.1 uncultured archaeon
GAACTTTATAAAAAGCAGATTAAAGAAGAAATAATTTTTATATCGATATAGAATTTACAATTCCCTATTCTTTATTGATAAGAGAATATAATCCAGACATTCCTAACGAAGAAGATGTACGCCATATAACTTCCTACGGAGAGCAAATAATTCCTGGGCCCTCTTGGGGTGGAGCAATCCGTAGTGCAATTTATAATATTAAGCGAACTCTTAGAGTGAAATCTCATAATCCAGAAACGGTTGAAGAAAAAATAAAAAATATTATTAATGGTTTATTTGGATACGTAGAAACCAAAGAAGATGTGGCAGAGAGCTTTGAGGGAGAAACCCATGAAGATCTAATAAATCATTCTAAAGGAAAAGGATTCACGCCTCGAAGTAGTAAAGATGCACAAGCATCTAGAATAATAATTGACGAGAGTATTATTAGGGGGAATAAACTCCTTCCTTATACAAGAAATAGAATTAGTAGATTTTCAGGTGAGGTTATTGAAGGTGCTCTCTTTTCGGAATTATTATCAAATCAGGGTGAAGTTAACCTTACTATAAGAATTAAAAACTTTAAGCAGTATGAGGTGGGCTTAGTTCTCTTAGCACTTCTGGAGTTATATTATGGTTTTCAATCCATTGGGGGAACAACGAGTATAGGAAGAGGGATATTAAAAGGAAAATCCATAAATTTAAATGGAGAAACTATATCTATTGATGATATAAAGAAATCAAAGTATTTAACAGCTTTAGGTAAAGAAATAGAAAATAGGATTAATTAATAACTCAAAAAACGAAGATTAATTAGGTGGAAAAATGGAAATAAAAGAAATCAAGAAAGAAAATTCCTTTAAAGAGAATGTCAATTTTATTAATATCCGTGGAAAATTGGATATTTCGAAAAATCCAATGGATTTTATTCTGAACCCTACTCAGTATTATAAAGATAAAAATAATCAATACAAAATAAAATTTAATGGAAATAAAAAAAATTATTTTCTCATTATTTACAAGTTTCATGAAGTTATCATAATAAAACTGGATTTTAATGAAACCGCCAAAAAGATTGGGAATCATCTCAAGCCAAGATTTTTAAGAGAGTTTAGATTGTTTTCAGAGGATTCAGAATTATATCTCTGGCGTGATTACAAAACATATGATAGAAATAATGAGGGTTATAAGGATCAATTCTCATGGAGATATATTAAAGACCAAGGAATAACGGAAGGAAATATTAGTAAAACTACAAATATTTTCGAAGAACATCATATTATGTGGGGTACTAATGTCGAATCGGATGGGGTTCACAAGATTTCTTTAAAGGAGCCTGAAAGAAAAATAAATATTCAGATTTATCATCCCGACATTAATCTGATTAAAAAATCCGAATTACCCGTAATGTATTGTATTCGAAATTATTTTAAGTTTAATAATGGAGATGAGAGTGAAGATATCGGACTTATTAAATTTTTTGATGCTCGATTAGTCCATTTATGTAAAACTAATCCAGAAAATGGAGAAAGAGTTATATTAAAATGATATCAAAAATGAGTCTGATGATTCATTCTATTCAAATTGGATTTAAATTATATTTAAGAATAATGAAATCTAAGAATAATAAAATTTAAAAAATATAGAGGAAAAGTAAAATGGAAGAGGGAGAAAAATATGATTTGCTAAATGTTGCTTTTGTTAATCCTTACCATTTTGTTCCATTAGGAAATAAATGCCAGCGTAAATATAAAATGCAAGACTTAACACAAAATATTAAAAAATATTCCTTAACTGGATACATTAAATGTAAGTTAGAAACAAAAAGTCCCATTTTCATACCCAATATTACGAATGACGATTTTTTTAATAAAAGAAGTGATGAGGAAGAAGATAAGCACATTACCAGCTTTGAATTCTTTTCATATGAAGATCTTTCAAAGTACTCGAAAGAAACTAAAAAGAAACACCAGTCCCCAGAGAATCCCGTTATTCCCGGGAGTGAAATACGCGGGATGATTAGAAGCGTATTTGAGGCTTTAACTAACTCTTGTCTTTCCTCCATAAATAAAAATAAAGTATTATACAAGAGATATCATAACCCCCGAGAACCGGGTTTTCTCAGCTATGATCAGAGTAATGATAGATGGTATGTCCAAAGATGTAAGATGGTCAAAGTTAGAAAATTCAATCGTAGAGCGCCTCATAGGAATGGTCCTCTTATAGAAGTTAATGAAGATGGAAGTACATATTATTTTGATCCTAATCCTCCTGACGTGCCTTATCTACCTTATTATTATAATCAAGAGTGTGTTATAAGTTCCACAAGAATAAATGATTCTTATTTGAAAGGATATGTGAGATACGGTGAACCATTTGGAGATGATTTTGACAAATTTTATATTTTTATTTTCCTTGTAGAAAAAAAAAATCAGGAAGCATACGAAAAATATGATATTCCAGATGAAAAAGCTGAAAAAAGGTTAGAAAATCTCTATAATAACATTGAACTTTACAGAGACAAGACCATTAATTTATTGTTTAAACAAGAAATCCATAGTGGGTATTCGGAGGTAAAAAGGAACTATTCTTCTTTTTGGTCATTTAAAAAATTCATAAAAAGGAAAGGTTTACCTGTTTTTTTTGATAGAGGAAGATTTTATTTTTATTTAGATGTTGCTCAAATAGGAAGAAATGTATTCAATAATCGATTAGAAGATGTTATAGGGAGTGGATATTTACCTTGTAATTCGGAAACAGAAATATGCCCGGCATGTTTTTTATTTGGGTTCTCTGAATTATCGGATGAAAATGGAGGGAATAATTCTACTCAGGTTTCACTTGCCTCAAGAATACGCTTTTCTGATGCTTTCTTAGAAGGGGGAATTGAACAATATACTAACAATCTTTACTTAACGCCTGGTTTTTTACCTGAATTATCAAATCCAAAAATTACAGCAACGGAATTTTATTTAGAAAAACCGAATAAAAATGCTGGTATATGGAATTACGATTTTTATCAAAATTGGGTAAGCGGTAATAATGGAAAGGGTAAACTAAAAAATGGAAAGAAATTTAATCCCAAACCCAAAATCAGGGGGAGGAAATTCTATTGGCATGGTAGTTTTACAGAAGCAGATTATGCAAATCCAGAACGGGATGATACGAGTAGAAGCGTTTATGTTAGACCCATTAAAGATTCCGTGAAATTTACATTTAAAGTCTATTTTAACAATATTTCAGAACAAGAATTAAATAAATTATTAGGGGTCTTAGAACTCGGAAACAAGAAGGAGTATGCTCATAAAATTGGGATGGGGAAACCTTTGGGATTAGGAAGTGTCCAAATCGAAGTAAAAGATATTGTGACTCGAGAATTAGTTTTTAATGATAACTCTAACCTAACATATCTGTTGAAAAGTAAAAAAGATCATGAAAAGGAAAATGATCGTATCCATAAAATCTTCTCAGAAACTCGGAAAGACTCTTGGAAAGAGATCTTTAATGGATATTATGAGACGAAAACGGAAAAAAACAGTATTATTTCAACCTTTTTAGATATTGCAAATCTAAATAATCCTAAAGGTTCTATAGAATATCCGAATAATCTCTGCGCCCCCGAAAACTTTAATTGGTTCGTTGCGAATAGAGAATTTGGGGGGGATGCTAACGCATTTAATCCGAGAATTAAGCAAGCTTTACCAAAGGATAGTAAAAATCCATATTTATTTAAGTATATCTATAAAGATTGCGATAATAAAAAAGATATAGAGAATCTAAAAAAAATCTTAGGAAAAAAATATAAAACTAATAAAAGATTTAAGGGTACAATTAGATCAGTACAAGAGAAAAAAGGCAGAATATGCAGTGAGAAATGTGAGAATCTACCTTTCTCTTTTGGTGACCTGAGCGAGGCTATAAATGAAAATATCCTCAATGTCGGGGATGAAGTCTCCTATGAGGTTTCTAAAAAAAATGGGAACTTTGAACATCATGAAAAAGCG
>CAZDJH010000405.1:0-3979 GCA_964505645.1 uncultured archaeon
GCCTTTTTATCTTTTTTGAGATCTTCAATCTCTCCTAAGATTGAGTCCCGGTTCATATATGATTGGTGCGTTAAGTCGACACATGCTTGATCCAATGCAACGGGATTTTTCGAAGATAAAATGCCTATATCACTCACAAATGGGATGTCACTACTCCCAGAACAATCACACTGCCATGTTATATCAATTGCATAATTTAGGTAAAAAATATTATCGTTGCCATAATAATCAACAACGCCCTTAGCATTATCAACCATTTGATGTATAAATTGCTCACGGGAGACCGTACCTATATCAATTGCATCTGTTTCGCATATAGAACAACACATATAGCAATAACGACATTTTTTCTCATCATATACTAATTTTCCATTCTCATTACGGTGTAAAGCTCCGGTAGGGCAAATCTCAATGCATTTGTTGCAACCTGCCTTGCATTTGTTAAAATCCATCTCAAAGGTTTTGCCAGTATGCGCTTCCGTTTTTCCTCCCTTAGACACACATCCTATCCCTAAATTTTTTATCGCTCCCCCAAACCCGGTAAGTGAATGCCCTTTGAAATGCGTAGCTAAAATCATATGATCGAATTCACTCAATCGCCCTGCAACTCGCACTTCTTTGAAATATGTTCCGTTGATATTTTGCAAAAGATAATTAAGTCCATCAGGACCATCCAACATAATAATCGGTGCATTCATAGTTTGGGGTGTAAATCCATGTCTTAAAGCTACTTCTAAATATTCTTGCTCATTTGCTCGTCCCCCATATTCACCCTTTACTCCAGGAAGTCCCCAACCACACGATTCTGCTATTGTGGGATATAACCCCAATTCTCGGGCGTAATCCGATAGGAATCGGATATAACTGGGGCGCAGATATCTCACATTCTCAATTGCCCCAAAATGAGTTTTAATTACGACTTTTTCATCTTTTTTGGTGTTTTTTTCAAACCCGATTCTTTCAAGCGCCATGGGACCCTTGAATTTGGACATGCTCTGTTTATAATGAACCGTCCGTGCCGAAAAATAATAAACATCTGATTTCATATGTAATATACCATGAGATTATAATAATGAATTATATACCTAAAATTTGCGTAAATTTTAAAGTTTATATTTATAAATTATCTAAAAATTATATTCGTTTACGCTATAACTATTATGCTTTAATAATTCTAAAAATAGAAAGAGAGAGCCCCATTGGGTTTTAAGGTAATTACTAATGAAATTTTTTTACAATAAAAAATTTATCTATATGATTATTTTAAAATAAAGGAAAATAATCTTGAAATATAATATGAAAAGGTAAAAAATATGGCTCGATGCCCTGAATGCGCTGGAAAGATGACTTTTAACTACATGACTAAATCAATGGTCTGTAATTCATGTGGGCTATCATTAACCAGACATGAATTAAATAAGTATTGGGAGAGAATTAGGGAAGATAATTACGATAATACAGATGAGTCTCAAAAAAGGAAGAGTAGAAGGAAAGAATGGCTCGATTGGTATTCACAATCCAAGAATGATAAACAAGGTTAAGTAAAATCGCATATAACAAACTAAAGTTTCCCAAGAAATGGCTTTAGATTATTTTAGATCTAATTAAAAATGTATCATAATCGAATTTTTAGCTCTTTTAAATATATTTCATTGTATTCTTGTTTTCTTAGATGTTTTTATATTTGGTAACTATTTTTAATAAGTAGGAAATGATTATATTTAAATTCAAGATCTTGCTGTTAGGCGCTCCAATGGTAGGTAAAACCTCCCTACTATACCGATATGTCAATAATTCTTTTAATGAAGAATATATTGCAAGCCTCGGGGCGCAATTTTTATCAAAAGAGATTTGTCTCGGCTCAGAAAATGAGGGAGAGGAGAGCGAAGTAATAAAACTTATCATCTGGGATATTATGGGCCAATCCAACCCCGCGTATGACGATTTAAGGACCACCTTTTATCGCGGGTCAGACGGGGCCATTTTAATATTCGATCTCACCCGGGAGGAATCCTTAAAAAAGCTTAGCGAGTGGTATGCGCAAGTAACCAAAATGTTAGACGATGAATTGCCTATTCTTCTGATTGGAAATAAGCTTGACTTAATTAAAACTTCCCAGCATCGAGAGGTTCAAAAAAAAGCTAAGGAGTTAGCAAATTCAATGCAATGCAATTATATAGAAACATCGGCAAAAACGGGGGCAAATGTAGATATCGCATTTGCCAAGATGGCCTTAAAGCTTGCTAAAAAGGCGGGCCATCCTATCACTGAAGATAAACTAATTCAAAAAACCCCAAAAAAAGTACAGCAGTTAGACTTCGTTGTAAAAAGTAGGGTTAAGGATTATATCAGTGAGAAGGGGCTTCGCTCAAGTAGTTCTATTTTTAGGACTTCAATATTAAGTGAGCGTATCAGAGATATACTTGATAATGCGATCATTAGAGCAGAAGCAAATGATAGAAAAACCGTAATGTCAAGAGATCTATAAAAATCGCAAATAATTAATCGAATTTTCGCATAAATATATTTTCCAATAATTCCAGTAGTTTTTTAGATGGAATATCTAATAACGTAATCTCTAAGTGTCTACCCCTCTGATTTTCACCAATTTTAACATTTCGAGATGTGATCACCTTGAGTTCCGTTAGTTGCCGCACGTATTTTCTAAAGCTCATTTTTACATGGGCTTCAATTCCGTATGTTTCACAGATGGCTTTATATTCCCGAAAAGAATCATTAACAATCGTATAAGGTTCAGATCTTATGAATAATGATTGAGCAATGCCATATAAAGCCAATAATTCATGATCACTAAGTTGATCAATTATATCCCCCCTAAAGGTTGAGTATACTTCATTCGATGCTTCCCGAATCATATCAGCGGTGACCACTTCGAAACCTTCTTTATCAGCATGTAATCCGCATTTTCTCAGAACTTCGATTCCGTGCCTCATATTCCCATGTTCTACTACAATCTGACTCACCATTTCAAGTATTTCATCGCTGATAACATTGTCTTTAAAGGCGATATCGCTTCGATATTTGAGAATTTGCATGGAATCTTCAAAATTATAGGGATCAAATTTAATTTTTGAATTTAGGCGACTCAAAATGCGTTCGGTTTCAATTCTCATCCAATCTCGGGTTCTTGAAATTAATATTACAGATAATTTCGCGTTCTGGTGCCCAAATGTTTCCGCGATATCAAGAAATGCCCAGATTTCCTCTGAATCTAAGAGATGGACCTCGTCTATAATTAATAGCATATAGCTCTTCTCTCGAATAAGTTGGGAGAGAATTAATTTTATCGCCTCATCATCTGAATATCCTCGCCCTGAACTATGGGTATATTTGCTTAATAACTCCCGCAAGATCATACTTTTCGTGCGAAAATTAATGGAATTAAAATATTCTACAAAAATCTTGAGATCATTTTCTAACGCAATTGTTCTAAAGTTTTTTCCAAAATAACGAGCGGTAACCGTTTTTCCAACACCCCCTTTTCCAGTCATTAAGATTGTAATAGAGGGTTGGTCACCTTCTTCCAGAACTCTTTTAAAATTATGGATTAATTCCTTGATAATATCGTCTCTGCAATATAATTTTTCAGGCACATAGCTTAAATCTAATGAGCTCGCCTTTCTAAACACAGATTGTCTGCCAAATTCTTCGCGAAACGTTTTTTCATCCATAAATTTTTTTCACTATTACTGAATCAATATTTTATTTAATTTCTTTAAGCAAATAACCGTTTGGGATTGGTTTTAAATTCGATGCACTCGAATCCAGATGATTTATTTCTAAAATATCTAATTATTTGATAGTAGATAAAGATTATTTATTATTTTCTTTTAACCGTTATCTATTTATAATGAAATGGATAATTAGAATTTTATTCCTATAGAAAAAATATATACATAAGAATTTCCGTTATCCACATATTCCGGTTCCCGGACCTCGTATGTGATGGAAACGAACC
>CAZDJH010000406.1:0-3968 GCA_964505645.1 uncultured archaeon
CCCATATTAACAATTTAAATCCATTAAATCCCCAGTACAAATATCCCAATGATCCTATCCATGATATTATTACATGGGATGATGATTTCGAAGAGTTTTGCTTTATATTGACTGATCAGGGTGTGAAAGGTAGAATTCCGCTCTCTAGTTTGGAAGTTCTAATCGGTGCTACTGTTGACGCAATGCGAGGTTGGGATTCCAACGATGCAAAGTCCATAGATCCAAATAATCTAAATTCAATCTTTAGGCACATTAAAACTTATTTTAGCACAGAAAAGGACAATACTAATAATTATATTGGGAAAATACCTATATCCGGACTTTTTAAGAGACTAAGTTCCGTTTTCAGTGCCCCTGTATTAAACGCCCGTCAGATGATTTGGGAACAGCTAAGGCAATATTTGATTTACGGTAACTGCTTTAATAGTTATAAAGATAGAATAGAAAAGGTAGGATGGTATGTATTAGCCCAAGTTATTCAGTTAGAAAAAAGTGCTTTCAGGTTTCTTCTAAGGTCTTATACAGGGAAAGAAATAATTGACTATTTAGGTTTGGATAATTCTGGTATGGAACAACGTGAAATAGACTCTTTAATTGATTTATTTAATGATTTCCGCGCCCATAGCAGTGGCATTTCACTATTAGCAGATGCGCTGCATTATCTGATTTTTGGTCAAGGTAAACGCCGTAATTATTACGATATAAAAGATGCAACTCTTAAGGCGGGCTTTAAAAGCCTTGATATCGATCACGCCGGTTGGATAAGAAAGGTGATTAAAATAATTCAGAGGGGTGGTGCTATTTCGACAAATGGTATAGTGGTTCCATTGACGTGTAACGAAGGCCATGAGACGCTTAAATCTGTAAAGCTCATATTTGCAAATGCTGGCTGTCCGTTATGTTCTAGGGGAAAGAATGAAGAGATCACGGGTGCTATGGCAGATATTATATTCGAAAAGGAATTCGCCTTTGACATCCCCCTCGATAAGATAGGCGAACACATCGGCGAAAGCAATGAAATTCTATGGGTTCCCGGGGCGCCTTCTCTTAAAATGGATTACCATTGCAAGATAAAACTCGGCGAATTCTTTCAGTACCTAAAGGATAATGATATCATCACGGAAATTCCCGCGTCTATTCGGGGACAGCTTGATAGGGAAATTATCATATTTATAGAGTCGGACGGCATGCAGCATGTAAAAGACGGCCGCGGGTTATTGGCTAAGATGGGGCTTGTAGCATCGAGCGCAAAAAATCCGTTGGGAGTCTTGTTTAAAAGCTATTCCTTGGATTTGAGGCATGATCTGCTGGAGACAGCCAGTAAAAAGGAAGAAAGTATAAAGGAAGTATGGGACCTCATAAAGGATATTGACGATAAACGATTACATGAATCCTTTAGGGAATGGAGAGATGCACGAGAAAGGGATGATAAACGTGACAATGAGATTGCCCGAGCCAAGGTTGCCAACGGGTATCCCTATGACGCGTATATGATCCGCGTTCCCACTTGGAAGCTAAACTATGAAGAGAGGGTGGAGCATATCTTTAAAAAGGTCGGGGAGATCCTCGGACTTGACGAGTCAGAGTTTCTTGATGTTCTGAAGTTGGATAATTTGAAGACCATAGCTTGGGCCCAGTTTGGTTCTAAATAATAAACTGGGAGTCCCCCAACATTTATATAGGCGCATTGCTTTTATTTAAACATGATGGATCGAATAGAAATCTTTTGTTTTTTTGAAAACATCGGCGAGTACATGGACGCGCACAAGGAGGATTTATTTAATGTAGAGTGCTCGTTTCGTGCGGAGTTTATCCTCGAGACGCTCCCGCCGCTGCGGTGCGGCTCCCATATGCTCTCAACCAAGGAAGGAGCGCCCCTTTTCTGCTTTATGTTGGTGGTGAGCATAAGCTATATGGAGGAAAATCCGCCTAAGCTCGTGGAGGAGCTCGTGGAAAAGATTGAGCGCCTCCCGCTCTTTACCGACCCCGCCATAAGGAACTTCGTGTGCAGGGGAAAGAACCTCGAACCTCAAGTGATCCAACGGTTTAAAGAAGAAGGAGTTTTTTTTAAAGGTTCCCTCTCCTTGGTCCATTACGCCATGAGACATGGGTTGATTGAATATGACGCTTTATCGCAAAAACATCGGGATGATATTGACGAAATTATGGAAATGGTAGGTATTGAGAAAAAGCCGACTCAGCATAACATACTTTAATACTTTAATTGAATTTATATACGCGTATTGCTTTTATTTAACTATGGTAGTAGATCCTTGGTTAGACAAATCCTAGACAATTTTGGAGAGTCTGTGTAATTTTACCCCATTTTTTAATTCCGCCTTGTCTTATTTTTTCATCATAAATTTAAGGGTCGCCTTATTTTTGTTTTTTAAAGAAATCAATAAATGTTTTTAACAATTTGGGATGCTGGATGATTATCCTATATCCCTCTGGATTCTAAGCATAAATCTACATTTCCCTATCCAAAAATATTAAAGGGCAAATATCTTTAGAAGATGTAATCAAAAAACTTTTTTGGAAAAAAATGCAAGTATCAATGAAAAGCAAATATGCAATATGCTCTCTTTTAATCATAATATCAAGTATTATGGGGTTATCTTTTTTGTCTGGGGCGTATGAAACGATGGGTGATGATAAGGAAGTAACTGATAACGCAGATGACGTAATCTTAGTCGACGATGTTCGTTCATTCTCAACCGAATCCACGGAAACAACCGATAAATACCCCTATGTGGATATGAAAACCCTAACCATCGCCGAAACGGGGGCGAATTTCACAATAACGGTCGGGTTAAAAGATAATTACAACCATAGCGCCACTTTTTTCGCTATTGTCATTAATTTAGACATAAATGGGAGCGAGCTTTCAATTGGAACACAGAGCTATTTTACAGTGAATATTACAACTATCAGCTCTGCGAACCTAAGTCGCACTATGAGTAGTGTAAAGTGTGTAAGTTCAACGGGCACTTATACGCAAGGTAACATTTCCACGGTTAGCGGAAAGACCGTCACTTGGATGTTTCCGAAGACAAATGTCACAGAGTTGGTCCCCAATAATAAGAGCATTTCGGAATGGAGGGTTGAGGCCTATAGTTTTGATGCCCCCGCAGCTCCAGGCTCCTATCAAGGCGCTATAGATGAAATAGGGATCGTGAGTGGCCTAGGGTTTGATTTCGACTTCAATTTTGATATTCCTGGCTATCCACTGCTCTTTCTGGCGACGATCTCGATTGGTTCTATAGTAATTCTTATTAGAAAAGAGAAAAACTCCTAATTCCAATCCCATAATTATACTTTTTTTTTAATCTTCTCCTTATTGAGAAATTTTTCTTTTTTTTATAATCAGAGCTATATTTTCTTATAATTTTCATTGATTTGCTTGCGGACTTCTGTGCGGATTTAGAGATAGCAGTTTATAATGCCTCACAATTCTCTGATTATAACCTAGATCTCTATTTAACCAGAAGGACCCCATTTTTAAGAACGGAGGCTGTTTTTGTAAGAACCGGAGTTGAACTAACCGAAAAAATTTATGAAGAAATATTAGAATTAATCAAAAAATTCAGATCAATTCCCTTTTTAGCAAGCCATCTCTTCTTAAGGAAATAATAGATATTCTAACTCCCCGTTTTTTTAATCGTTTGATCGACTCAGGGAGAGTTGTGATCTTAATCTTCCTTAACTTTCTCAAATCTAATCTTTCCAGTGATATTTTCACCGCATTTAACGCTCTCGGTCGCCATTTTTTGACTCTCCTGAAACAAAATGGGAAAAATACCGTTATTTGTAAATTGCAACTCCCCGTTTTTCTAATGTTTTGATCGACTCCGGGAGAGTCGTGATGGAATTACCCTGTAAATGTAGTCCTTTGAGCGATTTTAAGTTGCCAATCGACTCCGGGAGAGTCGAAAGATCATTAGACATTAAATTTAGGTATTCGAGTG
>CAZDJH010000407.1:0-3965 GCA_964505645.1 uncultured archaeon
CTACTAATACTTCCTCTGAATTGTCCCCATCGATATCAATGGGATAGGTACAGCGAACCCAACCATCAAATTCTACTGATCCTAAAGGATTTGCATCATTATCTAAAATATATAACTTTCTATCATGTCCACCGTAAACTATATACATTTCATTTTGGGTTTTTAATATAGAACAAGTTAAAATGGGGCCTGGAGCTTCAAAGTCCCAGTTGAATTCATAGTTCTTCGAGAGTACTGGCTTTTTCTTTTCTGCGATTTTAGCCTTAATTCCTTCCTTAATTTCCGTATATTTAGAGATTAAGGCCTCATTGCTTCTTTCTTTTGCCCAATCAAGAATGTCCAGACAATTTTTAAGTGCCTTATCTAACTTCTCCTCCTTACGATTTCTTTCTAGTTCCTGCTTTTTTTCCTTTAATTGCCTCTGAAATTCTTTTTCTTCACGCCTTTCCCTTATTCGAATCTTGATTTTTTTTATAAGTTCTTTATATTTTTCGGTTATACTTTTCTTTTCAATTTCCGATGCTATCTCAATTATCTCTTTAGCAAGGTCAATAATCCCCTCTAAATCCCCTTGCTTTTCTCTTTCCTCAATTTCTTTCTCTAACTTTTTTATTTTATTTATTTGTGCTTTTTCTTCCCTATGTTTTTCTTCTTCTTTGATTATTCCAATAATTTTTTCTTTTAAAATTTGATAACTTTCCAATTTGTCTTTATCTTCTAAAAAGTTTGCTAATTCAATGAGTTCCAAGATAATCTCTAATGCCTCCTTATAACTCTTTTCTTTTTGTTTTTTCTCTGATTCTTTTTCTAATTCTCTAATTCTTTCTTTAAGGGAGGTTTCCTCCTTTAATTCCTCCACTTTTTTTTCCAATTCTTTAATCTCATTCTGATATTCCTTTTTAAGCTCTTTATTGTCTGTCTCCTCAGCAAGTTCAATGATTGTCCTGCAATTTCCGATCGCAACATTATATCGTTCTGATTCCCTATTCTCTTCAACTGTTCTTTTTAATTTGTCGATTTGCTTTTTAGCCCTTTCTAATTTAATCTCTTCGATGATTGTTTCGTATTTTTTAATTATTTTTCTCTTTCGAATAGATTTTGCGATTTCAATTATTTGATTGCTCTTTTTTAGTGCTTCCGTATAATCTTTTTGTTGTCGATAATTTTCCACTTCTGCCTCTGATTTTTCAATCTCCGCTAATTTATCATTATATTCTTTTTCTGCATCCTTTATCTCTGTCCTTAATATTCTTAATTGCTCGTTAAAGTATTTATCTTGCTTTTCTCTCACCATCTCTTCTATAATTTCTATCTTATCTAAAGCTTCAGCAAAATGGAACCTTGCCTTAAGGTTATTTGCATCCTTTATTATTTCTTCCACTTCTTCAAGCAATTCTGAGTCTATTTTCTCTTCAGTAAAATAGAATTTATAATCATAGCGCTTCTTTTCTCCCAAAATTTCAATGCAAGAACTCACGATCACGTTTTTATAAAAATTCTGCCACATTGATAAGTTTTTACGAAATCCTGATGTTTTTAAACGTTCTGTTGCATCCATTCGCTTAATATCTATTACATCACGGCTTAGAAAGTCTTCTTTCTTATATTTTAAGAGGTATAGCTTGATTTCTTCATCCCTTGAAACGAAAATATCTTCGTTTTTTTTAAAAAGGCGGTCTAACTTTTCACTCATGAATGATTCTCCTTAAAAAGTTTTTAAAATCTATGAACTTGATTTGTAATTATAATTATTATACTAATAATAGTTATCCATTATATTTCTTATCTTATATGTAATCTAAATTTTTCTTACGGTTTTGAAAAAAATAAAAATGGTTATTAAAAAGAATAAAAAAAAATAGATTAAATGTAAAAAAAAAAAATTATAATGCTAATTGAGCATCACTTGGGTGATATTCGCCTGAACCTGTAATCTCATAGGTAATTTCCAGTTTTTCAGCGGGTTCTAAGGTATCGATAATCCATTTAAGTGTATCTTTTCCTGCCTCGTCGGTGACTTCATCGGGCTCCGTTGAATAATCTCCATATTCAAAATCATCTGGTACAGCATCCATTAGAGTGAGGTTATCTAGTGCCATATCTCCTATGTTCTCAATTGAGAGAATAATTTCGTAGTTCCCAAGCTCGCCAATTGGCATAACTTCCTTTCCAACTCTGAACTTTCTCCTCTTGTGGACTGCCTCAATAACGGGGACTTCCGGTACGAATTCAATTTCTTGACTAACCGGTGAGGTGTTTGCTGTATAAATCACTTCTGATTCAAAAATAGCTTCCCGTGGCGGTTGAGTACAATGAATTGGATAGGTTACCTCAATAATAGAACCTTCATCATACATTCCGGTTGGAGCTTCTTTTAAGCTCTCTAAATCTAAAGTTAGAGAATCATAATCGATATCGATAGCATCAGGTTCAATATCAATTTCGCTATCATCCCATATGAGTTTAACTTCTTCCATTTGAGGGGGTTTAAATTCTTCATTAAAGCCCCTATGTACTATTCTTAACTCATTTAAAGGTGCTGAACCATTATTTTCCACTCTCAAAGAAGCATATACATCCGTATCCTTGAAGGTAGGTATAGTAATATTTTTTAATTCTCGTTCTTTAATCTCTTCTTGACGATTAAAAACTACATCTCCAGTTATGCTGGCAACATATAACTCAACATCGGATACACTTACCGTACCGTTTACAAGCGTCTGAAAGTCAGGCATTACCCGAAATTCGAGCAACTTTCTAAAATGAGGGATCTCTGCGGATTGGTACTCCCAAGAACTTGAGAACCATCTTGCTCCTTCGGGAAGCGGTGGTACATCATTAGGATCTACATCGACAAACTTTTCGATGCCCTCTTCGACAAGTACTTCCTCTTCGTCTTCATCGTCCATGTGTGCCTTATAATCCTCAGGCGCATATACATCGGCGTTAAGTAATTGAAGTATAAATTCAGAAGTATTTTGAAAGACCAAACTGCAATCCCATACATCGGGTTCTTTATCGCGCTCAAGTGCATCTATATAGAATCTATTCCTTGTATAAGCATCAAACCCATCAATGGCTAATCCTTTAGCAAATGAAGATGACCCTTCATACTCTATAGTAATAGAGCCCGTGGGAATTTTATCAATGGTTTCAGCAAATACATCTGCGCTGAACTTTAGAATAATAACAGAATTAGGCTGGATATCTTCCTCAATTGACCATATTATTTCTCCTTCTTGCACGTCAGCATATCCTGCGGATGTTTCAATGATATTTGGACTCAGAAAATCCGCTGGAATTTCTTTTGTTAATTTAATGTTCTTAATTGGAGCGTTAAATAAATTTTTTATGGCAATAGAAAAATAAATGGTATTTTCTTTCTCTATCGGAATGGCATAAGATTCTAAGTTCAGTTCTGATTCGGTAAGATATTCTTCGTCGACTTCATCGATCTTTTCGTCTTGTATGTTCTGTAAATCCCGTTCAATATCGCTGCGGTTCAATACAGAATCTGCATCAGGTAGGCTGTTAATATATTCTTTCACTAATAGTAAATTTTTCGCTTCTCCGGATAGTTCAAAATCCCTTGAATCGACTCCTTCAGGTTCTAACTCCCGAATCTTGATTTCTTCGTCATCTAAGTTTGTACCTGCTATGTCTTCCAGAGTTAGGTCAATATCCCAGAGTCGATCTTTTTTACTGGGGTTTTCCACATTTAAATTTCCCTCAAAATCGATGGATTCAACGTTGACATCGTGGTCTTGGGTTACATCCACATTTTCTATTATTTTAACTAACGCTAAAAGACCAGTTCGTTTTCCATCTTCTAGTAGAATCCTACCCTCTAATTCGCCTGTATCTTCATCATATGTTTCTACACCCTCAACTGTCTTATCAGTATCCATTAATTCAACTCGACCATCATCTAATTCTGTCCTCCTTAATCCTTCCGCCTCTAAAGC
>CAZDJH010000408.1:0-3946 GCA_964505645.1 uncultured archaeon
TAGATTCATTAGAATCTATTAATGCCAAAACAGTTCCTTGAGTTGCTAAAGGAAGCTCAACAGAGGAATAATAATAACCCTTTAATCGTCCTTCTTTTTGATAAAGGCTCCTAACGAGACCCCTGATCCTTGCTGCTTTTTCATGTACCTGGAGGGATCTACCTTCACCGGTCCGGATTCCTCTAATAATTTAATTCCGTAGGTTCTTTCTATCTTTTTCGCTAGTTTTATGGTTGGTTTTGTCCGCTTTGATTCGATGCGGCGGATAAGGGACTCCTTCTCTTTAAGTTTTTGGGCAAATTTGGCTTGAGTTAAGTTTCTGCTTTCCCTTGCCCGGCGAATCCTTTTATTGTAATCATCTATAATAACTACTTCAGGTCCATAATCTTTTTTTGTAGTTCTCGATTTTTGAGTGGAGCGCGTATATTTTTGCCTCTTTCTGGAGGAGGGTCTTTTCCTAGATATGATCCTTTTTCCATGCTGAGCGCAGCTTTGGCACACTCTAATCTTTGCGCCCTCAATTAAGACCTTCTCCCCGCCTCCCCATATTATACCTCCACATATAGGACATATATCCTCGTCCCCTTTTCGATTAGACATGATTATTTATAAAATTATGTATTTTTCTCTATACTTATTACTAGTATATCAATAATATAATATAAAATTAAAATTTATAATCCTAAATTAAATATTTAAATTAGAGTTAGAATAAATATAAATTTGTAAAATATTTTACAATAAATATAAAAACATTATAAACATTAAAAAGGGAATCGTTTTTGACATCGACGAAAGAAAAAGAGAAGGAAAAAGAAAGAAAGGACGGCGAATATCTCGTCACGTATACCCGGCATCTTGAAAAGAGGCTAAGAAATCTTGAGACGGAAAAGCAGTTATTAGATGCGGAGCGATTAAGACTGGAACAAGAATTGCATAGTCTACGTAATGAGATTGATCGTCTACGAGAACCGCCTTTAGTTTCGGCGAGCGTAATAGATATCCTTGATGATAAGAAGGGAAGGGCAATCGTTAAAAGCTCAACAGGTCCCAGTTTCGTGGTAAACACCTTTACCAAGGGGCGTGAGAAAAAGCTAAAAGCGGGAATGAGGGTGGCATTAAACCAAAGAACCTTTGCTATCATGGAGATTTTACCGACTAAGCTCGATCCATTCGTAAAAGGGATGGAAGTTATCGATACAATACCCGATACATCATATTCAGATGTGGGCGGGTTGGAAAGCCAAAAGCAAGAAGTGAGAGAAACCGTAGAGCTCCCCTTAAAGAAACCAGAACTATTTAAAAAGGTGGGCATCGACCCCCCTAAGGGAGTACTGCTTTACGGACCCCCAGGAACCGGTAAAACTCTATTAGCTAAGGCTGTCGCACATGAGACGGAAGCTACTTTTATAAGAATCATTGGTTCGGAACTCGTACAGAAATTTATTGGGGAAGGCGCTCGGCTGGTAAGGGAGATTTTTAGCCTTGCTAAAAAGAAGGCCCCGACAATATTATTCATCGATGAATTAGATGCCATAGGGTCTCAGAGGTTGAAGATAGCCACTTCTGGGGATCGAGAAGTACAGAGAACCTTAATGCAACTACTTAGCGAATTAGATGGGTTTGAAACCCGGGGAGATGTAAAAATCATCGGTGCAACAAATCGAGCAGACATTCTAGACCCCGCGCTCTTACGACCCGGACGATTTGATAGAATGATTGAATTTCCCATGCCCACCGAAGAGGAGCGTATCGCAATTTTTAAAATTCATAGCAGCAGGTTAAACCTCGCCGAAGATATCAATATTGAGCAATTCGCGAAGATGACCGAAAGTGCGACGGGAGCGGATATTAAGGCAACATGTACGGAAGCGGGTATGTACACGATTCGGAGAGATTCGGAAATTGTTGGAAAAAAGGATTTCCTTCAAGCAATTGACAAGGTTATGAAAAAGGCAAAGGATAGATGCGTTGATTCGAAGATCTATTCCTAATTTTATTAACAAAACCTTTTTTTCTTTATTATCTTATTTATTTTAAAACACATTTTAGCTACCTCTTTTATCTAATTATGGAAATACCCCGCTTATTAGCACTTAGAAAATTAAAAGCGATCTCATATTATCAATTTGGACAGGAAATAACCCCTATTCTTTTTAGAGAGTTAAATAATATAATAATCGTTCGATCGAAAAATACCAATAAAATAAAGTATGTTCACCTTAAAGATACAGATGAGTTATTACTTTCGTTAAAACCTACCAACGGCTTATTTACATTGAGTTTCTTGGCCGCCCAAATGATTGTAAAAGAGACCAGGCCGCCGAAACTAAGAGCGATTGTCTTAACTGAGATATCGGAGTTTATCCTAAAAGGTCGAAACGTATTTTGTAAGCATGTAATTGATATTGATGATGAATTACGTCCGATGGATGAGGTTATCGTGGTCAACCAACAAGACGAGGTTTTAGCTATTGGTCGGGTAAAGATCCCCATCGCATATATAAAAAGTTTCACCCGTGGTGTGGCCATAGATGTTAGGAAAGGTATTGGAACTTAAAAAAATAAAAAAATTGATTCATTATAAAAAATAAAATATTATTATTAATATGTGAGTATAATGAAACTTCCAAAAGATTTGCAAGAGAAGAAGAAGAGTAAGCCGAAGCCCCCAAGAAAGGTGAAGAAACGCCCCGGGGGGAGCATGAACTCCCGATCAATGCGACGGAGAATGCAGCAGCAAGGGATCGATATGGATCAAATTGATGCGACCCGGGTAATTATTGAAGGAACCGAAAAAACATTGGTGATTGAACAACCCGAAGTGATGTTGATGGAACAGATGGGACAATCGATATATCAAGTCATAGGTGAAGCAGATGAATATTCTCCAGGAGACATTTCGGTTGTAGAGGGTGGAGCACAGGCTCCAGAAGAAGAAGCAGAGGTCGAAGAGGAGGTCGAAGCGAAGCCAAAAATCACCGAAAATGATATATTGTTGGTTGCTGCCCAAGCAAATGTGGATAAAGAAGAAGCTGAAGCCGTGTTAAGAGAACACAATGGTGATATTGCAAAAGCCATCGTATTCCTTAAAAATCGATAAAGTATAGAGATACATAAATATAAAGAGGTTCTAATATTTTCATTTGTAATTATAACGGAGTTGCATTATTATGTCGAAGTATAAAAAACAAAGAAAAAAAAAGGAATTAGAAGGGGCAGAGATAGATTCCACCTTAATAAAAAGCCTCAGTTTCACAGGGGGGGTTCTTTTGCTTATCTTAATTGGATATGTAGGACTTGTATTTATATTTAATTATATTTTGGATAATTCCTTCGTTTTTTTGGGGGAAAATCAGTATTCATTTACGTTCATAGTTTTTACATGTACATCTTCGGCGTTAACATTTGGCCTCGTAGCAAATTTCAGAGAAAGTCAAGAAAAAAAGAACATATTATTCATTGATTGGATTATCTGCGAATTTCTCCTGTGCCTTTTTGTTATTTTCGTTTTGGCGGCGTATCAATGGTAATTACTTATACTCTTCCCGTGATGGACTGAATACTTCAACCACATCGGTATCCTCTAATATTTCCGCACCGTGTTTTTCATTTGAATGAAACACATAACTGTCTCCTGTTTGAGCAATAAATTTGTCACTTTCTGTTATGAACTTTATCTTCCCTTTTATTATATAACCAATTTGAGTGGCCTCATGGTTATGAAGTGGAAGACTCGCATTCTTCTTGAGATTAAAAATGCAAAGCATGGTTTTATCGTCATATGCCAATGTTTTCCGATATATTCCTTCCAATGCCTTAACGGGTCTAACATCCTTTTCATTTATAGGGTTCTTGGGCATTAAAATGTTCCTTTACAATAGATTTTTTTATAATTTCTTGAGTTACTAAGTTATTATTTTTTATACTATTTTAAATCCATTAT
>CAZDJH010000409.1:0-3946 GCA_964505645.1 uncultured archaeon
ACATCGTGAGTGCCGTAAATTTGGATGGGAATTTTATTCAGATCAAGAATAGACGAGCCGATCTCCATTGGGAAAACAAATTGTAACTCTCGGGGGTCCTTAAATAGAAAAGATGACTCGATACATAATACACGCCGATCTAGATTGTTTTTTCGCATCAGTTGAGATACGAGATAACCCAAATCTCAGAGGAAAACCAGTAATTATCGGAGCCGACCCAAAAAGAGGCAATGGGAGGGGTGTTGTATCGACATGCTCATATGAAGCAAGAGAGTTCGGTCTGCATTCTGCTATGCCAATATCCAAGGCATATAAATTATGTCCTCATGGGATATATCTCCGTCCTAATGGTAAAAAATATTCAAAAGCATCCGAAGAAGTAATGAAAATTTTAGAATCATTTGCTGGTAAATTTCAAAAGGTGAGTATAGATGAAGCCTATTTGGATGTTTCCGACCGTTGTGAAAGTTTACGAGATGTGCGTTCATTTGCCAAAAAGATTAAAAATCAAATAGAGAAAAAAGTGGGGATTACTTGCTCCATCGGTATCTCTAATTCAAAGTCTATAGCAAAAATTGCCTCGGACGAAAATAAACCTAATGGTATATGCATCGTACCACCCCAACAAATTAAAGCCTTTCTCTCTCCTATGCCTATTACAAGGATACCCGGGATTGGTAAAAAAACCAAAAAGATCTATTATAAGCAAGGAATTAGAAAGGTTGGAGATCTAATTAACATACCTTTATATGAAATGTTAGATCTTTTTGGAAACCACAGCAAGAAAATTTGGAGGATTATAAATGGATTAGATAAGCGAAAAGTAAATGAACTTCATAAAAAGAGAAAGTCTGTGAGTAAAGAACGTACATTTTCCGAGGATACAAGAGATTATAATCTCATTTTATCTACCCTGGAGCAATTGAATGAAAAAATCCATGAAAAATTAATTCAGAAGAAGATAACCTATAGAACAGTTACTTTAAAAATTCGATTTGAAAATTTTCAGACCTATACTAGATCGAAATCGATAAATTACCCAATATGCGATCAAAATAAAACTTTAGATATTGTATTGAATCTCTATAAAGAATTTTCAGAAAGCAATAAGAAAATTAGGCTAATCGGGATAAGACTTTCAACCTTCGAAAGGACTTCGAAACTGAGACAAACAAATTTGATGATGTATGCGAAATGCTAATCCCTTTTATTAATTTAATATAATCTAAATTATTTTTTCTTCCCTTTTCGGTTTTGTTATGACTGGAAATTCCGTTACTTTTTGAGGAACTATGCTTAATTCTTCTTTATATATCTTATCGGAAAGGAAATTTGCTGCTATTCCTATTTGATATTTGAGTGAAAAGTATTTTCCCAATGTTTCATAAATTCCTTTTGCCACTAGTCCTACCCCCAAAGTCGTAAAACTCCATACTATTAATGCATTCCAAAAATTAAAGACGGGAGAATAGAAAATGTCAAGCACATAATGTAAGAGAAAAATTGAAAGGGAATAGTAGGAAAAGTAATAGACAAATCTGTATTTCTTATTTATATTAAGGATATTAATTTTTTCAATAAGTAATAAAGATGTATAGAAGAGAATTAATGCACCCATAGAATATAATAGCCAACTTAAAGAGCGAGCAGAAAATAGGAAGGATACATCTGCAACTATAATTCCTGGGGGGATTAAGAAGAATGCTATTAGAATGAGGCTTATTCCCGAAATAATCAAGGGAAAAAGAACTTTTCTAATATAGGTATAATTTGGTAACTCTATATCTCTACTAAGGTAATTTTCGTAAATAACATCACCAAAAAAGGCTCCTATTATGAAGAAAGGAAAGAATCCAACTATGGGACTTAAATGTTCCCCGTTAAATAAGATGAATTGTATGAAGAATAATGGATGATTATACATTGTTTTATAGGGGTAAAGGAGATTAATAAGAATTTCATATAAAATTAAAAACATAATTGCCGCAATCACTTTATGATATTTATTAACATTTAAAAGAGGCCATGCGATAATCATAGAGACAGGCACCGTCTGAAGTATGAACCAAATCCAGATTGATGTGGGATCCAAATTTGTGATAACGAAATATAGAAAAAGGTTAAAGCTGAAGCTAACAATCAATAATAAGAAGCATTTTAAAAAGTATCGTAGGCGCAATTGCTTATATTCTAGATCTTTTTTACTGGATACTTTTTGCGTTTTTTTTCTATGCGATAATGTTATTCCCATTCCTGAAGCAAAAAGAAATGCTCCCGCACCAAGAAAATCGAATATATTTACTATTGTGTCAAGAATAATAAATGAATCCCAACCTGTGAGCCATAATGTAATGTGTTGAAATAACATCCAAATAATACAAAAACCGCGGAGGAAATCTAAACTTTTTAACCTTTTCTGCATTATTAGTTGATATTAGAAACAAATTTTTTATATATTCTAATAAAATTTCCAATTTTTTTCTTAACAAAAGATAATTCTTCTCTAATGATTGTGTTCTGATTATTCATTTTAAAGATATATCTCTGATTTACATTCACCATATTGGGAATAAGATAAATATTTACCTCAACCGTGAACTTTACTCTATCAATTGAAAATAATATATTAAACTTATAAAACCTTCAATTTTTTTAAATCTTTCCATTTTTTTATTATGTTCTATGTATCGTTTCATAATTAATTGATTTTAGTCGTGCCTTTTTAATACTGCTTAGCAATTTGTAAATTAATTGAACGATCGGAGATCGAAATGGGATATTAAAGGTCTAATTAGGAATAAGAAAGATTAATGAATAATTGGACTCCATGTATTTTTTTTTATATTAAATCCATAAAAATATATTGATGGTTTTTTATAAATATATAAATATAAGTGTATTCTTTTCATCATAATAGGAATTTTTATTTTTTTTTCAGCGGGGTTTTTTTATTGGTTAAAGTATTACAAGATATATGGATTTTGGATAAAGCGGGAATAGTTGTGTTTCATCGGACATTTGGTGAATTAGATGCACAATTATTTGGAGGCTTGATGTCAGCTCTTAACTCATTTTCAAAAAACCTATCAGAAGAAGGGCTCACTAGCTTTGAGATCTCTAAGAAGAAATTTGCTATATATCGTCGTAAAAAATTCTTGTTTGTCGGAAATGCAGCAACTAAAGTAAAAGAAAAGAGAATTTTTAAAGAGTTAGAGATTATTGCTGATAAATTCTTTCAAACATATGAGGATATCCTTGAAAATTGGCAAGGTGATATAAGTTTGTTCTCAAATTTTGAAAATGAGATAGAGGATTCACTTGAAGGGACTATCAACAAATTTGAAAAAGCCTTTTGGTAGATTAATCCTTGTTGTTCAGAATTTCATTGGTTCTTTTGAATCCGACCTATATTTAAATAGTTTAACGCCTCTTACAGGTTCTATTTCGACAATAGCATCTTTAATTTCATTAAGTCGTTCTTCCGATGTATCTATTAAATTGAAAAAGATTCCAAAGTAACATAAATCTTTTGTTTTACAAAAGCCGGTGGATGTGAGGATATTTTTTACCTCGTTTTTTACTAATTGTAAGCACTCTGTTAATAATGTCGGTAATATCTTCGGGGTTTTTACTTCTAATAAGATGACAGGTTCATACTGGGTCGGATAAAGGCAGAAATGAATATGATGCTCATGCCCATGTTTTTCACTTTCTATTGATGTTGTTAGAAAAAAATACGGATAATTTCGAACATTTAAATCTTCTTGAAGGCTTATAGGTAGGTCCCATTCTACTACTTGCTCTTTTTTATATAGGCGACCATGAAAATGATCAATGATGTTACTTGGTTTTTTCTCCATTTTAATGAATAATTTATTATCGTTTATAATTTATAATTAATCATTATTTTTGGAAATATAAAAAGGTGATTCATTTTTCTATTTTA
>CAZDJH010000410.1:0-3933 GCA_964505645.1 uncultured archaeon
AATTACACAAGAACGCAATAATTTTAGGTTGCCATTCCTTCATTTCTCTCGATTCTTTTACGGTTTGGGTCATTTTTATTATAACCTCCCGGTTATCATAGCATGTATTTGTTCTGCGGTGAAACCCAAAATATCTATTGCCGAACAACGGCAGTTCCCCGAACATGCCCCGCATCCTTTACACAAGGCCTCATTGATGGAGGCAATAGTTCCGAACCTCCGATCCTCTATAAGATCTACGGCGTTATAGGCACACACGTCAACACATTGTCCGCATCCGGTGCACAGTGAAGGATCTACCACCCCAACTCTCCCTGCTGCCTCAATTCCGTCCTTTGACAAGATCGTACATGCTCTTGAAACGGTAGCATTCGCCTGTGAAATTGAATCTTCAATCGGCTTTGGGCAATGGGCCAGTCCAGCCACGAAAACTCCATCCGTTGCAAAATCAACCGGTCGTAATTTTACATGAGCTTCCAAAAAGAAATTGTCATCATTTAAGGGAACCTTCAGCAATTTTGCAAGTTGTTCATTTTCCTCACCACGAGCAATAATCCCCGCACTTAAAACCACTAGATCTGAGTTTATATTTATCATTTCCTGATTTGGTGTAGTAACTTCTAATTTTAATAACGAATCATGTTCCGAAACTATAGGTGGATTATCTTTATCATATCTAAGAAAAATTATCCCGCTTTCTCGAGCCTTACGATAATATATCTCCTTAAATCCATAGGTTCGGATGTCCCTATACAGAATTACCACTTCAGCATTAGGGTTCACTTTTTTTATTATAATTGCATTTTTTATGGCTTGGGTACAGCACATTTTAGAGCAGTAAGGATGTTCTTCATTTCTCGACCCAACACATTGAATCATTACAATTTTATTGAAATTTTGAATTTTATTAGTCGTATTAAGCAACTTCTCTAAAGTTGACTGCTTAATTACGTTCACGTTTTCCCCATAAAGATAATTTTTGGGTTCATATTCTTGAGCTCCCGTAGCGGTTATCACTACTCCATGTTGAATTTCCCGTTCTATCTTTTCTTCGCCTTGTCCAATAATCGTTGTAAAATTACCAATATATCCATCAATATCAATAATTTCAGAATTAGTATATACATGGATATACTCATTTGACGTTATTTTTTCACTCAATTCGGAGAGATATTTTTGGACATCTTTTCCCTCTAGAGTTTTGTAAATATGCGTGGCATGACCTCCTAAGTCGGCTTCTTTTTCGACTAGATACGTTTCAAACTTTTGTTCCGCTAAATTTAACGCGGCTGTCATTCCACTGATCCCTCCTCCTATAACAAGCGCCTTGGGAGTTACGCTTAACTTGATCGTCTTAATAGGCTCAATCTTCCGGGCTTTGTTAACCGCCATTCGAACAAGATCTTTTGCCTTCCTTGTTGCGGCTTCGGGTTGGTCCATATGTACCCATGAATCTTGATCTCGTATATTTGCCATCTGAAATAGGTATTTATTTAATCCTGCTTCCCTAATTGTGGACTGAAACAATGGTTCATGCGTTCGTGGAGTACATGAAGCAACAATGACCCGATTTAGATTATATTCTTCGATCTTTTCTTTTATTATCGTTTGAGTATCTGCTGAACACGTATATAAATTTCGATCAGCCAAGACCACATTGGGGAGTGTTCTGGCATATTTAGTGACTTCAGGAACATCTACTGTTCCTCCAATATTTATCCCACAATGGCATATAAATACTCCTATTCGTGGCGGTTGTCCATCAACATAGATTTCTGGAGGGAGTGATTTTTCCGTGATTAGAGACCCCCTCTTATTGTATAATAAGGTGCCCACACATCCTGCAGCAGCACTTGCTTGAGTAACGGTATCAGGGATGTCCTTGGGAGATGAAAAGGCTCCACAACCATAAATTCCGGGCTTTGAGGTTTGAACGGGATTAAACACTTCCGTTTCAGCGAAGTCAAAATCATTTAATGTCACTCCAAATGTCTCAGCTAAGTATTTCGCATCACTTGGGGGATGAAGTCCCACCGCCAAGACGACCATATTGAATACTTCTTCAACTATTTCATTATATTCTGTTTCATATCGGAGCCTTAAATCCTTAGTCTCTTCTATCTCCTTAACTAATGCTATTCGACTGCGTATATAACGCACTCCATATTCATCCTTTGCCCGTTCAATATATTTATCAAAATCTTTTCCATATGCTCTGATATCCATTGTAAATATGGTCGGATTTACTTGATGCATATGTTCCTTAGCAATTACTGCTTCTTTAGCCGTATACATACAACATACAGAAGAACAAAACGGATTTCCCTCTTTTAAATCTCTTGAGCCAACACATTGAAGAAACGCGATCTTTTCAGGAACATCTCCATCAGAGGGACGTAATACCTTTCCACTATAGGGCCCACTCGCGCTTAATATCCTCTCAAACTCTATACTCGTAACCACATTATCATACTCTCCATATCCATATAAATTGCCTTTAGGGGGAGTATATTCATCAAATCCTGGAGCCAAAATGATGCCCCCTACATTATAATCAACTAACTCGTCTTCTAAATCATATTGGACTGCATTTGCTTTGCACACTCCTTCGCATACTCCACACCCAATACAGTAGTCTTTATTGATAGCATACACTAAGGGAACCGCTTGGGGATATTTGACGGATGTAGCTTTACTGAGAGAAAGCCCTTCATTAAATACATCAATTGCTTCTACAGGACACTTCTGACCGCAGACCCCGCATCCTGTACAAGCATCTTGGTCAATATGTAATGTTTTTTTCAAAACATTCACTGTAAAATTCCCCGCTTCTCCTGAAACTTCTTGGATTTTACAGTTGATATTTAAGTCAATATTTTGATGACGTCCTGTTTCTACCAATTTGGGTGAGACAATACACATTGCACAATCGTTGGTGGGAAAAGTCTTATCTAACTGGGCCATAACCCCCCCAATACCGGTAGTCGATTCCATTAAATAGACTTTTAACCCCGAATCAGCGAGATCTAACGCTGCTTGGCACCCTCCGATTCCCGCCCCCACAACCATAACTGCACCTATTTTTTCCATTTCTGTTATCCCTCCATAATATTTAAGTAAATTGGCGTAATTCCTACGATCTTGTCCATCGCGACCTCCCCACGCTGCTTAAGGACCAACATATGGGATAAAACTTCACTTGGCTCGATATCGAATTCGATTGCCAAGTCCTTTACCGACTTCGGGTCTTTGTGTAAGGAAAAGAGGATGCGATGGCGAATATACTCATCATAGATCGCTTCTTGGAAGAGGCTATCAAATTCTTGCTTAGTTAAAGTTTCTCCGTACACATTTTCTTGTTCGGTAAGAGCCCGTTCCCTCCCCACCAGGGCTCTCATGCGGTAGCTTGTTGATGCCATTTCCAAAGCCCTCAGTTTATCCATGAGTTCGGCGCTGTTTCCCTCTGAATGAATGGGAGAGGGTCCTAACTCTTTAATATGCTCCGTGAACTGGGTGACTACTTCGGCAAACCTGTTTCCTTCCGATGCGGAGACCCATTCCAATTGGACTCGTTCTTCGAAATCGGCATAATATAAAAACTGCCGAACCATCTCGAATTTCAGTTCTGCCTCGTAATTTCCCTCTAAATAGTGACAATCCCCCGGATGGCACCCCATAACGATGATCCCATCGATGCCGCTCAGAAATCCTTGAAATATGAATTCTGGGTCGACTCTTCCGCTGCACATGACCCGGATAACCCTCAAGTTAGGAGGATATTGGATCCGACTCACTCCCGCTAAGTCTGCCCCGGCATAGGAGCACCAATTACATAAGAACCCCAAGATTTTCGGTTCATAACTCATCTTATCTCTCGCCCTCCTAATGCGTAGATTTCAGATAAAATCTGCTCGTTAGTAAAGTGCTTGATTT
>CAZDJH010000411.1:0-3924 GCA_964505645.1 uncultured archaeon
ATATCGGATTTAATTTTTTCATAACAACGCTAAAGAATATTTGATTTAATATATATGAGTTTATTTAAAAACGTTTTGATAAATTTTTCTTAATTATTTATCTTAAAGTAAATGGATTTTGAATTAATTTAAGCTTTTCTTCAAGGTTAAAGTCAGTGAAACTTAAGTCATAGATACTTCTTAGTAGTAAAAAAGGATGATAAAAATTAAAGTAGAATCTGCTTAAAGTAAAAAATGTATAATAAAAAAAGAGGAATTATTGTTAAATTACAACGATAGACTACTCTTAAATATTTTCTATTATCGTAGCTTCTGAAACCCCGCCACCCCCGCATAGCGTTGCCATGCCATATGAGGTATCCCGTCGTTTCATTTCGTGAATTAGCGTAACAATAATTCGTGCTCCTGTACAGCCTACTGGATGACCTAAACCGATCCCAGAACCATTTACATTTGTTTTTTCAAAATCCCATCTTAATTCTTGACCAACGGCTACATATTGGGCAGCAAACGCCTCATTACATTCAACGAGCCCAAGATCATCATATTTCATATCCGCTTGTTTGAGTGCAAGCGGGCTTGAGTACATTGGACCCATTCCCATGTATTTTGGATCATTACCCACCTTACTAATGGTTACAATTTTAGCTAAAGGCTCTAAACCTAATTCCTCTGCCCGAGCATTCGTCGTTAAGAGGGTTATACATGCGCCATCATTTATCCCCGATGAGTTCCCTGCAGTTACCGTACCTCCTTTCTTAAATGCAGTACGCAACCCTCGCAGGTCTTCCATGGTTAAACCCGGTCGAAAATGCTCATCTTCATCGAAAGTATAGGTTTTCCTTCGGGCTTTTACTTCCACAGGAATTATTTCTTCTTTAAACTTTCCCGATTTAGTTGCCTCTTCCGCGTTGTTATGAGAAGCAAGGGCAGCTTCATCTTGCATTTCCCGGGTTATATTATACTTATCCGCAGTGTATTCGGCCGTCATCCCCATTATATAACCATCTCCAAACACTTTACTTCCCGCATGAAGCCCTTCCATTATACCACATTTCATTTCTTTATTCCTTAATCGTGCTCCCCAACGAGCTGATGGAATATAATAACTCACATTACTCATACTTTCCGTCCCTCCGGCTAACACAACATCCGCATGCCCCATCTTTATATCCACCATACCAGCCCGTACGGCTTCCATTGCCGAGGTACAGACCCGATTTATGGTCATAGCTGGAACACTATGCGGTAAGCCCGCCATTAGCGTCGCTACACGCCCTACATTCATTTCTTCTTGGGGTTCCATACAACATCCCGCCTTTACATCGGAAATAACTGAGGGGTCGATTCCAGTCGACTCAAGACAGTCCTTAATACAAAGACTTAACAATTTACTCGTATTATAAGCTTTTAAAGACCCACCAAAGCTTCCAATTGCTGTCCTCTTCGCATAACAAATTACTACATCCTTTTCATTATCTGCCATATTAAATCATACCTTTTATTAGAATATGATAAAAAACATATAACCTCCAAAAAATATTTGCAAAAGGATTTATTTATCTCCTTATTCACAAAAAGATTATCTTACTTAAACGCAATAAACTCTGGTAATTGCCATCCTGAAGAACCCCTTTTTAATCTCCTCTCTTTTAGTTCCTTCAAAAGGTTTTTATACTTATTAAAAAATGTATGGCCCATTAAACAGATGCCATGATCAATCGAGTCTAAGATGGAGTCAATTACCTCAAAAAACATTTTATGGAATTCTTTCGGAGTATAGAAAAAGACATCTAATTGCGGTTCACCCTCGTATTTATCTTGAATTTTAACACCTCGATTAATGAATTTTTTCTGAAAATATCCGATTATTAGTAAATCTAAATCACTATCCGGTGTATAATCCTCTCTTGCTTGCGAGCCAAATAAGATTACGCATTGTAACTCCTGAATATCTTGTATCTCATTTACAAAAACTCTCAAGTACTTAAATAAGGGTTTATTAACCAAAATGCTCACTCTTTATTCCCGATTTAAATTTTTATTTCGAATTTTCGCCTAAGATTTAATAAATTTTCACATATCCCTTCTGAAAGCGATATAAGTCTCTTTAATTTTGATTGTGATCAGTCATAAAAAAATAATATTATCTAATTTTGAAATTAATTTGATTAAAAGAATACAGAAGCCGGATAAAGAAACTCAAAACTTTTATATCCAGTAATTAATATATAATATAAAAACAATTTTGTTTAAGATGTATGTCAGAACTATATCAAGAACTTAATATCAAATTAGTCCTTTTGGGAAGAGGAGGTGTTGGAAAGACTAGTCTGTGCAATGCCTTGGAACATAAAGAGATTCCAAAAAAATATATTCCTACAATTGGGAGTTCCATTTCTCGAAAGGAATATGAGGTGAAAAAAAAAGACTTCAACATTGTTGTAAATCTTTGGGATATAGGAGGACAACGTAAATTTAATTTCAATATTTCTTCTTATTTTAAAAACACAGATGTGGCATTTCTTATTTTTGATGTATCAAAACCCGAAGAGTCGATAAAGGGGCTAAGGGAAACCTATTTAGAGCCTTTAATTTCTCAAATTAGTGAAAGCCTCATAGTTCTCGTTGGAAATAAGATTGATCTCGATTTTAATGAGAATAAAATTAAACCTCTCCTAAGCGAAGAACATCTAGATGGCTTTCCAATCCTTTTCACATCCGCCTTAAAAAAAGTAAATGTACAGAACGTAATCTCGTATGCTGTTTATAATTATCTTGTTGAGAAGGATAGGGAATTAAATGAAGATGGCGTTGATATTTCATCTAAGGATTTTTTGAACACAATCAATAATTCTAAATCAGAAATGAAGCAAATGCCCATAAATGTGAAGGATATTAGCTCAGCAAAGATTAAAACCACATCTCCAATCAAAATTAAGGAAAGACGGGAAGAATTAGAAGGAATTATTGAAAGTAAAAGATATCAATACCTTCAAGAGCGATTTGAAGATTTAGAAGAAATTCAGGGCAATTTAAAGCACAATTTCGCAAGGAATATGAACTTCATTGAAGAATCAATAACAAATTTAAGGAAGATCCCAATTCGATTTCTAATAGAAGAGATAAATGGGATTTTGGGACAATTGCAGACATTTCAAACTGATTTCGAAGAGAAGCTTAACATATCATTTAAAATCGATGAAGTTTCACAACAAGGGAAAAAGGAGGGTAAAAGTTAACTATGGCAGAAAAATTGGAAAAGAAACTCAAAAAGGTAAAGGAAAACCTTAAAGAGCAAAAATCAGAATTGGAAAATGTAGTAAAGCAACAAGAAAAACAATTTAATGAATCATTTGAGAATTTAGAAAGGGAAATAACCGAAAAGATAGAGAAAAACAACGCAGAATTGACTGAAAAAGTGGAAGCCTTGGAAAAAGAAGTAAATCATAATACTGAAATACAACAAAATACCATTCAGCAATTAGAAAAAAGAATTAATGAGAACAAAAAGGAACTTCTTGCTCACCTTAATAACACTATTAATGCGGCAAAGCAACAATTTTCTGAAAAACTTGATTCCCAACAACAATACATTAAAAAATTAGAACTTAATTTTGAAGAATCAGTCAAAAGGATTCTTAGAAATTTTAAACTCCAAAAGAAAAATAATGACGATCGGGTCGCCGCTCTTAAGGACAGCATAATGAAGGAAAATAGCCAATTAACCACAAGAATAGGTGATTTACGGGAAAATTTGGACACACTAAAGATATCCTATACAATTAATGAGAAAAACTTATTAGAAAAGGTTAAAGATGTTATTAGAACAGAAGTAAAAGAGGCAGTTAGAGGTTATGAAAAGCAAGCACTCATGAATGTATGGATCGATGAATTAAAAGAGATAATAAATGATTTCGATAA
>CAZDJH010000412.1:0-3916 GCA_964505645.1 uncultured archaeon
ATTTATCGCTTTGGTATAAATTGTTTGATCATTATTAAGTATAAAATTGTTGAAATCTAATGTTTTTTGATAAGAAACATCCCAAATTACCGATTCATTGTAGGCATACGGATTCCAAGAGTTTCCTTCTAGTTGATATGCATATGAAAGAGAAATTTTCTGGTTTGCCCCATCAATACTGAATGCATAGGTAAAAGAGCTAACATTTCCTTTGATCCAGCTTAGAGCTAGCTCCAAATAATCTAAGTTTTGCGTAAAAGTGGTCCAATCCCCAGCAATAGCATAAATGGAATCCATAGGCGAATTATAATAAAAATAGAGAGAACATTGCTGGTCCATTAAGCCATCATCATCTAGATCCCAATATGAAAAACTTGAATAGGAGGGATAATAATCAAATTGAAGCTTTTGATCTTGCGGATATAAATAATTGTGGTCCATAGTACCCTCTTGCTCAGAGACACCGACACCGGAATAACCTACATAGGTGAAGTTTACATATTTTTGTACTGTAGAGTCCTCTTTAGTGTTGAGTGTCTCTTCTATACCGTATAACTTAGTTTCGGTTTCAGTAGAAGCCGTTTCTGTATATGTGATATGATTACCTTCTACAATAACATCGATACCCATAGTTTCGGCATGAACGAAGCTTGTTGCAAAAGTGAGAAAGAGAATACCAACTAGACTTGCCAAAAAGAATATTTTTTTCTTCATGATTTAAAAACCTAAAAATTATTAAATTAAATATAAAAGTTTTTATATTGAATTATAATTAGTTCAACTATAAAGTACACTTATTTATAAATATTTAGATTGCTTCCTATTTAATAATTCTCCATAAACATTACTATAAATAAGACCATAAAATGGCTCTTTAGTTAGATTATAAGGATTTGTTTTACTTTTAATATAATTGGAGGTGAATAAAAAGGAGAATATTAAAAGGTAAAAGGCTTAAATAAAAATATAAGCTAAGAATAATTACTTGGAAATAAATTGAAAATCGACTTCCATTGCCATATTTTTGAGCAAAACGCTGATCTTAAGTTGGTTTCCGCACAGTTCCATCAATTTGTGGGATACGGATTTTTCGAAAGAATGAAAAAGGGAATCCAAGGAGTTACACCTCATAAAGATGAAGATATTATAAAGAAAACGCTCTATTTCGTACAAAAACGGGCCCAATTGGATAAGATCGTTTTATTACCATTAAGTATAAAGCAAAACCAAGTTGTGTTGGAATGGTGCAAGCGCGCCCCGGACATTTTTATCCCGTTTTTTAACCCTCCGGAAAAGTCTTTAAAAGGAATTGATCCCCAAAATGCTCTACGAGACGCAATTAAGAATAACGGAATTCGAGGGTTAAAAATCATGAATTCATTTCGGAAAAAATTCTTGGATGATAAGGCTTTATATTCCTCCTTCGAAGTGGCAGAAGAATATAATATTTTAGCTTTATTTCACACGGGTTATCCTCCTCCCGGAACCAATAAAGATGTATTGACTTATTCCAATCCCCTCAGGATTGAGAACATAATCCAATCATTTCCGCGATTAAAAATTATTATTGCCCACATGGGTTTTCCGTGGGTGGATAATGCGCTTGCCTTAGCTGTACAATATCCCAATATTTATTTAGATATTAGTAATCTTATCTATATGATGCCGAATCGGCTAAAAGAGTTGCTTCTTCGGGCAAAAGAACTAATAGGATTGGAAAAAATCTTATTTGGGACGGATGGATTTATTCCCGAAATGATAGAATATACGGTGAAGACGTTTGAAGCGGTGGACTATTTATCGGAACAAGAAATTAAAAAGATAATGGGATTAAATGCGAAGAAGTTATTGAACCTCTAGATTTGTAATCTTTGGCGTTAAAACGACTTACTCCATTCTCTTAAAAGGGAAACTAGGTCTTTCTTTTCCTTTTCGGTTAATTCCTTGTTCATTGAGGAAAGAATTATGCTTTTCTTATGCACTTTTTTAGAAGTGTTATTTAACCCGACGTTCTTTACATATTTCTTATAGAATTTATTCAAGTCGTCAGCGATCGTTACTCGATTCAAAATGTCAATATTATTTATGATATTTTCCAAAATGATCTTTAATTGTTCAAATATGGGTAAGCCCTCTAATTCATCATCTTTTACCGTCGGTTGAGGTTGCTCTTTATATAGTTTCGGTGATGGAGTGGGGATTTTTGGTTTAGTGGCGGGTGTTGGCTTTTTAGATGGTTCTGGTTTCTTATACTTAGTTACTTCCTTGACTTTAGGTAAATTTTTAACCTTTGAGAGATTGGGCTGTTTTGCTGGAGTGGGTTTTTTAGATTCTTCTATGGAGGTTGTCTCCGTGATTAGCGTCCCTGTCTTTGTTGAGCCCATCCACGCGTCCTCGAGAATGGGGACAAAAATCTTAATATGTTCTTCAATTATACTACCAACGCCTGCGATTTCAATACGCTTTTTGTTATTAACTTTCGTTTTTGAGAGTACACATAGGACAACTTCTTCGAAATCCCGATTAATACCCCATAAATTTTGGAGCTTCCGATTTCTGCAATCCACATTCCCCATAGAATCCAATTTATTCATAATGCTCCTATGTTGAGGTATGGACATATCAATCGATGCCGCAATTCGAATATTTACATGAGAAGGACAAGATTCTATGGCTTTCACATCTATATCCGAGATTTGAGGTGCCACGATAAGAGCCCGGAGCTTTGCTCTGGAAGTCTCTTCATTAATGTGGGCTCTTGCCGCCTCTTGAGAGTGGATAAACCAGATATCCTGCATGGTAAGAGTGGACTTCCGCTTTGCTTGTTCCCAAAAATGGTCTGTTATCTCTTCTTGCATATGCAAGCGTTCCAATATTTTATTAAGGGTGTATCCCACTTTATTTACAACATTTTCGGTAAATAAATCTTTTATACTCCCAAAAGACTGGAAGAAATCACTATAGACTTCATTAACTTTTTGTCTGGCCATATTTACCGCTTCTTGGAATTGTGCCTCTAAATTTCGAAAGATCTCCGTTTGATCATAGGAAACATCTAATTTCATACCATCTAGTTCGGATAACGTTTCTTCAATAGTAGATTTGAGGCTATCGACAAATTCTTGGTTGAACTGCGTAATTGCATCATTTAATTCCTCAGTGAATACCATTTCGTTAACAGAAAGTTGGATATCCAAATCTTCTTGGATTTCCTTCATACTATTTGATATAACCCTTTCAACAGACTTCCCAATTGTCTGTTCCAATAATCCCAGTCGTAGCTTTTTCATATTCTCCGAAATGATAATTTTCATATTATCGAGCTGCTGCCTTAAGCCATCGACTTGGGCTTGAATGATCTCGGTCGATTTTTTATTTATGATTTCAAATTGGTTCTTCATTTCATCGATTTGGGCTTCTAAGATTCGACTTGTATAGGCATTGATATCTCCAAAATCCTTAGGAATTCCCTCAATCGTCGCTTCTGGAGCATTACCCCCAATGTCAACTTGTCCTGTGACTTGTTTTCTGAGGTCTTGGAGAATCTCTCCGGTCTCTTTAATTTTTGCCTTATGCTCAGCACTCGTCTCGAATTCCGTAAAAGATTTATCCACAATTGTTGGCATATTCTTCTGAATTTCTGAGATATAGTTTCGAAAGTTATTTAACTGCTTTATTAATGCCGCATAAGGGGGTAATGGGGAGTAATGAGGACTTGCTCCAATTATTTCCTTAAATAATCCTTTTTCCACGAATTTCTTTGCGATATCTCTACAAACACTTTTAGGTTTCCCAATAAGTAAAGCCATCTCGCCTAATGAAACCGCATTACGGCCCGTTGTTGATAAATATAATTCGATCTCACTGCCTGTTAAACCCAACTCCCTTAATGCCTCGTTTATTAGTTCCTCTGGGA
>CAZDJH010000413.1:0-3915 GCA_964505645.1 uncultured archaeon
GATAAAAGAGCCAGAGCTGAGAAAGAAGCTTACGATGACCAACGCGCAGATTCACCAATTCCTTGTACTCTTAGACCGTACCCTCGCCGAAAATGGATGCCGCACCGACCATCCGTATTCCCTATGGACCTTCACCCAGATGGGCATTTCAAAGGCACAGCAAGAGATATTTCTCAAAATCTGCAAAATTATGGGCGGCTACTGCGACTGCGAGATTATAATGAACGCCGCCGAAGAATTATCGGAAGTAGGAAAATAGAGTCTCTAATATGGAATTTAAATTCTAATGGAAACAAACAAAAAATTCAAAAATAAGTTTATCTTAATTAAAGATAGACTCATAAATTATTATCAATTAATAATACTATCAAATGGAAAAGATAATTAATAGGTGAAAAACGAATGAAAATATCACTCGTGGGTTTGTCCGGTTGCGGAAAGACATCGCTCTACTCCGTGGCTTTTGCTGCAAAGAGTCCCGAGGACACGAGATCATTAAGCCCAACGATTTTATATGAAACTAGAAGACATCCCTTCTTGGGTCTTCAAGTAGGGATTTTCGATTTTGGCGGCCAAGAGCAGTATAGGAAGGAATATATGGAAAAACCAGAGGTATTCCGCGGCACAGATATCCTCATTCCGATAGTTGACCTTCATGACCCTAAAAGGTTCGAGCAAGCTAAGGAATATTTTGAGGGGCTTTTAGAAATCTACAAGGAAAACAATGAAAAGCCTCGGATCTTCTTATTTTACCATAAATATGACACAAGAGATTATGAAAAAGAACTGCTTGATTCAAACATAAAGAAAGCGCGCGAAATTTTTGAAGATTTATTTAATGACTACGAGAGCAAGTCATATCTTACCAGTATTTACGATCAAGAAGAATTAGCCAAAATTTTCCGGGATATCTTGATATCCTCATATGAGGAACTCAAAGAACACGTAGAGAAGGCGGAAAAGCAGTTAGAAGACATTAAAGCGAAGGTAATCATTTCGGATATCTCCGGCAACGTCATCGTACACAACGTTCAAGGTGTAAGTAGCGGGCTCACTTTACGGGGAGACCTAAGGGACTACATCAATGCGTGTAATACTGTGCGGGAGAATGTGTTCATGAGCGATTCCGCAAACTTTAAAGGGTATAATAAGGACGGCAAGGAAATCGAACTGCACATATTCAAGTATATTATCTCTGTGTTAATTATGAAATCAGAGAAATTGAGTATAGAATCGCAAGATAAATTAAATACGCTCTTAAATGATATGAAACTTTTTGCGGACCTTATCATAAGCGCGCATTCAGAATAGTTCTTTTCTTTTTATTTTTATTCTATTAGCTGCTTCATGCGCCTTTAATGCGAACAAACGGAAGTATGATTTTCTGAGTATTTTTTCTTTTTTTTTCTTTTATCAATTTAGACTGAGTTTGAACATTCAATTTCAAATATTGTATTTTCTATCACCATTTGGTTTCAGAGAGCACTTTTTACCTTGGCTCAAACCTATCTACTTGGGGTATTATATCTAAATGACGCTCTTTTCTTTAGTTATACCCTAACTTATAAAGAAACATTTAAATGCAACTTAATATAATTTATGTATATGTTTAAAAAAATTATAAATGTAAACATACTCAAATATACCATTCTTGTTATTTTATTAATGAACATCCTATTGCTAAGTAATGTCGCATTTGCCACTCAAGCATCCTATTCTGTTCAATCCCAAGCCCCCCAAGTATCTACCCTTACCGAAACATGGGGCTCGGTGCGATTACTTTCCAGCCCAAGTACAGTTAATTCGGAGCATCCCGCGTTAACCTCGGATGGGTCTAACAATATATATGTCGTCTGGGACGAGGATAATGCCTCAAAAACAGAGGATACAGACCCCGATATCAACCTTAAGTTCTATGATGCGAGTTCCGGAAACTGGGGTAATACAGAGATAATCTCTACAGATTTAGCTGAACATTCCCAATACCCCGATGTCGCCCCGATTAGTGACAATCAAGCAACGATAGTGTGGCAAGATAGAAGTGATAATGATACTTCCTATAACGCCCCTACAATATTTTATAGTAATCGAAATACAGATGGTTCTTGGACAAAACCCCAGAATATAACCCATACGAACTCAACCGATCAACAATACCCGTCGATTTCCTATGATGGCACGACCCCTCATATCGTATGGAGCCGAGGAATTGGGACCTTGTACAATGTATCTCATAGCCAATCTTTTTTGCCTCCCGATAAAATTTTAGGTAATTCTACCGATCCTACATATCCGAGAGTAGGGCTGATGGGAGCGGGAAAATTCACATCGTCTGGAGTTCCCCTCCAAATATATATTATCAATGCTATGATGGATCCTGGGGTGCGATTCAACAAATAAGTTATGGTTCCTATGATTCTTATAAACCTCGTATCGCCTTAGATAGTCAAGGAAACCTTTATGCTGTGTGGTATTCTATAGAGGTAGGTATAAGTGCTTATTATAATAAATTGAAATACAAGCTCTTAAATGCAACAACTGGAAGCTGGAGTTCAATAACTACCATCAAATCTCGCCATGTAGGGGTTGGTTATTTAGACTTAAATTTCAATCCCGACATTGACGTTGATTCTTCAGGCAACGTTCATGTAGTGTGGAGGGATAACCCCAGTTATCCATCAGGGGATTTCGATATCTATTATATGCGTCTCGAAAAAGGCTCGAGTAGCTGGACGACCGAAAGAATTGTTTCAGACGGCGCCACGAATTCCTCTACAAATCCGGTGATTGATGTGAATAGCGAGGATGTAGTCAACATCGTATGGCAAGATGAGTCCGAGGATTATCAAGGTTCAGGAAACGATGTAGATATCTTCTATCGGAAGTTAACGCTTTCCACAAGCTCGGGAGGCGGCGGTGGCGGTGAGGTTCCCGGATACGATTTAATTTATTTAATCGGCATAGTTGGTATTGTTTCCATTCTCTTGGTTAAAAAATACCGTACCTAATTCCTTTTCTTTTTTTTTATTTTATTTTAGTTTTGCTATTCTAGGCAATAGATTTAATCTCAGTTAAGGTCAATGCTCAATTAACAAAAACCAGAACGCTTTTAGGAGGCTCGGGTTATAAAATCTTTCTCAACTCAATCAAGGAGCCAACATAATTCGGTTCTGGAGTTTCGGGAGTTAATTCTGTATTCTGACTCCTGACTAAGAATGTAGAGCATCCAATCTCCGAGGCTACCATGTCCTTGGCTTCATCTCCTACCATAAGACATTCTCTAGGAGACAATTCCAATATTTCGGCTATCTCCTCATAATATTTCAAATTAGGTTTTGTAGCGCTCACATATTCATAACTTGTAATAAGATCATAGTCAAAGTCGCCGACACCTGCCCATTCTAAGCGCTTTTGCACGCCGATCTCCGGAAGTATGGGGGTAGTAGCAATTGCAACCTTATACCCCTTATCGAATGCCTTTTGGACCGTCTTCCTTGCCTCTGGTTTTTTTTGAGTATATTTCTTTAACTGAGAAAAATCTTCCTCATAAAATCTTAAAAATAATGGCTCTAACTCCTCCCGGGTATGCCCTCCAATTGGGAAAAAGAACTCATTAAATACATCCTCATTCGTTTTCGCTCCATCATTATTTTCAAGCTTTTTTAAGGCTTTCATAACATGGGGGATAAGTTCATTTGGAGATATATAATCCTTAGTATATTCGGAAAGCAATTTTACATATCCCGGTACAAATTTCTTGAGATCGACCTCAATCAGCGTCCCGTCTAAATCAAAAAGTATTGCTTTCATAGTTTGTTTCATTCTAAAATCGAATAGATGATTCATTTAGTTATTAATCTTAATTTATCATTATTGGGCGAGAAAACACCGTCCTTTTGGGCGGTGATGAATCGC
>CAZDJH010000414.1:0-3912 GCA_964505645.1 uncultured archaeon
TATTACTTCTCTTCCTCTCTATGTAAAATCTCGTGTGGAAGAAAATTATCTTAATAGTAAATTAAAAGAGGTAAATCATTATATGATGGAATATGAAAAGTTTCAGAGGTATTTTAATGTAATCTATTTAATTTCGCCGCTTATTACCCTTATTGGGTTTTTTATCCCCGCATACGTTATTAGTGGGAGCCTCATGGGTACGAAGTACCTTATAATCTCCATGGTGTTTAATGTCGGGATATCAATCATATCCGGGGGAAGCTCTCTTTTGGAAGTATATTTTTCGACGGAGATCATCCCTATCCTCACAGGAATTATAGTGGTTATTATTGCTGTGGCGTTTATAATATTTGAGGTACTGAGTAGGAGGAGGGGTCTCGATGAACGATTACGACCCTTGGTGTTCGTTCTTCTTTCAGCCTTTATAATCACAATTGCTATTGTTGATATTATTTTGGGCTTGATTAATACATTAAAATTATATTGGGCACTTAGGCCGATATTTATTCCTATCGCAGATATTGTGTTTCTTGTTTCGGGAATTGTTGTCATTATTCCCGCGGCTTTTGAACTAAGGAGGACCATACAAGAGAATGAAAGAAACAAGGCGTTACTTAAGTTAAAACACTAATCTTCCTAAATACCGTAAGGCGGAGTCAAATAAATAAAAGGGAGGTCTAATGGTTTTTTCTCCATTTCAAACTTTTTGGGAGATCTTCCGTTCAAGGACAATCAGTTTTGGCTCAAATCCAGCCTTGGAAAACACTTTAATTAGCTTTTCCGACGCACTATATCCGATGTTAATCCGTATGCTCTCGCAGCCCCAGCTTTTTAAGATTTGGATGGCCCGATCTGCTAATATTTTTCCCACTTTCTTCCCGATGTAATCTTGCTCCACAGCCCAGTTATTTAGATACCCGATGTAACTCCCTAAAGTGTTCTTTTCGGCTTCGAGCATCCCCATACCGATCACCTTCCCGGTTGCCTTTTCCTCCGCGATAAGTGTAATACGCTTTAGATTTGGTTTGAATTGGCGCAGCCCCGACGACTTTTTCCACTTATCTTCCTCTAAACCAATATCATACTCATCATGGAGCCTCTTTAAGATCTTTAAGGTAGCCTCATAGTCGCTTGTTCTATAATTCCGGATGATTACATCCTCATCATCAAAGATTTCATTACTTGCCATATTTTTACCTCTAAATTAATTATTTTGATTGCTTTTTAAGCTCTGAAATTGAAATTTTCTTGGTGAGAAGTTTTTTATTTTCCTTCTCTTCGATTAAGAAAAACAGATACTCGTCAATATGGGGTATGATGGGCGAGATGAATAGCAGTTCTTCTCCGGGAAACCACATGTCAATGGTTTGATTCATAACCTCTTTTTCAAAAAATTCACGCCCCACATGCGTGATCTTGATTCGGATTCCATTAAATTCCTTCTCGGTAATGTTTTCCACCAATATTTCCAATTCTTCGGAATCTTCACTGATAGAAATATCGGTAATGCGAAAAGGAAGTTTTAAGTCGATCTCTTGTTGGGATTTCCTATTCGGGTCAAAAAGTTTTAAGTTTGAGAACGAAGCACTTTTTTCATTGTGAATATGTGATATGTTATATCCCTTAAGAGCAAGAAAAGAAACAGCTTTTTGCTTTCTTATTGAACTCGCATCCCGTTCCGTTATAACCGAAGAAAAGAACTCCTTCAAATTATTTCGTATCATTGTTTTCATTTTTTCTTTTATTTCTGTTCCTTCTTTAATGCATTGCTTTACTTGAGGTGTTTTAATAATCTCTTCTCTGGCAAGCTCGCACTCGATTATTTGGTGTAATTTGTCTTTATACTTGTCTTGGATGATTTTAATTAATTTTCCCAGCAGATCATCTCCGAAGATGTTTAAATCATCGGGAACCGAGATGATCATAACGATAGTCTCAGGGGTTTCCTCATTCAGCCCAGCCCTTCGCTTTTTACGACCTGATTTTGCCAAAAACTTTTTTCCGAAAAAGGTGTATCCTTTATATTCAAGGTCGATATGGTCAAGTGCTTCACTTTCCTCAATTTCCAAGAACCAGACAGGATGGTACTTAATTGGCCTCATAAAGTCCTTATCGTTTTTTAGTTCATCATCTGGGTACATTAAGAGTGGCACATGCCCACGCTCTTCGTCGAAATAAAGGATATAGACATAACATAGTTCTTCCAATTTTTTTTCCATTCTACCGTTTTTTTCTGTAATGCTTTTTCCCAACCGACTTTTTTCCCAATCGAATTTTTTTTGTGATTTGAAGTGCTTAACAATAAGATTTAATGTTTCTTGAACTAAAAATATTTTTAAATATACTGTCTATTATGAATTAATCATAATTAAGCCAAATAAATTACAAAGAACCTCCATTTAGACAATTATTATATTCAAAAATAAATATTTCTCTATGAAAATTATAGAATTACAAATTTTACAGATAAATATAAATAATGTGGTCCATAGGTATTTATGTGATTGATTAATATTATAGTAGGGATTGCTTATGAAAATAACAGAAATCAAGACGCATCTATTAGAACTTAATTTTAAAATAAAAATCGGCTCCATGCCACGATTTAAAGCGACGGGATTATATATCAACGTAAAGACGGATCAAGGGATCGATGGGTGGGGCTTATCGCATTGGAATTTAAGCAATGCGGCTCAAAAGCAATTTATTGATGAGGCACTAGGTCGGTTATTATTAAATGAAGACCCCTTCATGACCGAGCAAATATTTCACACGATATACCATAGCAGTAATCGAATAATGTTTGGGATACCTCAAGCAACGAGCGCTATTCAAGTTGCTCTTTGGGATATCATCGGAAAGGCAACGGGACAACCAATCTATAAGCTATTGGGGGGTATGAAGGAGAAGGTGAAGGTCTATGCATCCATGCCTCGGGGATATCGGGCACGAGCTGCCGCAGGAGTTGTTGAAGCGGCGGTAGATAAGGGGTTTAAGGCGGTTAAATTAAGAATTGGAAACGGTCTTAAAAAGGATGAAAAATTACTTAAAGCAGTAAGAGAATCATTTCCTAAGATTGACATCATGGTAGACGCAAATTCCGCCTATGAAGACGTATGGACTGCGTTAGACGTGGCAAGAATTTGCGATAAGTATAACGTGACTTGGCTGGAAGAACCGATGCCCTCTGATAATCTTAACGGGCTCGCAAGGTTGAGGGCTCTCTCTCCGGTACCAATAGCGGGAGGGGAAAACGACATGGGAACCTTCCGGTTTCAAGACATTTTGCAAAATAAAACCTATGATATTATCCAACCCGACGTTACACGCAGCGGAGGATATCTTCAATTGAAAAAGATCGATGCAATGGCTGAAGTTAATGCGGTGCAATTAATACCACACATATTCGGCTTCGGTCATATACTTGCTTCCAATCTTCATTTTATAATGGCAACCAGATGTCCGTGGTGCGAGTTTCCATTCATACCTGATGAATATCAACTTTTAGAAGAACCTATACAACAAGAAAAAGGATATATAAAGGCATTAAAAAAGCCGGGACTGGGTGTCGAGATAAATAGGGAGATGTTCGAAGAAAATGTAATTTCTTAAACATTTTTTTTAAATAAATTACTTAAAACGGCTTATCAATCTTTTTTTTCTTTTTTTTACTTATCATTTTTAATGCGAGAAAACTCACCCCTTTAGGGTTGAGATGAATCTCACAGTAAATTACTAATCTAAAGGACTGATGCTATATTTAACATAGATGAATTACTTGCTTAAACAACTTTTCTTAACGCTAATTAAGCTTCCATATGAGGATATTCTTTGGAAATATCTCCAATAAAAGATAGTTTTTAATAATACTATGATTACTATCTATCATTAAAAATACATTTAAAAGTGAAA
>CAZDJH010000415.1:0-3904 GCA_964505645.1 uncultured archaeon
ATATAAAGAATTTACCCCTCTTTACTATCCATTAATTTTGGTATTGTTTCCCATTTCGGAGTGAAGCCCTTATAATGAAATTTCAAATAGGGAACGAACCTTTCTGGAGCCTCTCTGTAAATGGGGGCGTAGTGCTCGTAGTTCTCCTGATGCCATACCTCACCCTCATATTTTTCAACCGTAAGGAAGTGTTTTCTTAACGCATATATGAGCTCCTCATCAGTGCCGAATTTTTTCGCATTAAAAATACGCACGCGACCGCCAGATACGTCAGTCTTGGGACCACCAATGGCAGGACCTCCAGGATAAATAATGGAATTAAAATAACACGATTTTAGGTAATTTGCCATCTCACCCAAGTAAAGATAATACTGTTTCTTTTCTTGAACCAACCCAGCCTCCCTAATTTCGGACTTCTCATCCATCAGACGATGCCACTCTTCTGAAACGGCAAGTTGGAACACCTTTCGAAATCCATTGCGGATCTTCCTCAAACGGGGGTGGGACACACAATAAAAGCGCGGCTTGGGCAGTTCTTTTTCGGTCATCATCATCTTATATATGGTAATTCACCTATTTAAACTTATGGGATTTTATTTTGGAGGCGAGATTTAGCTTTCTTCTGACTTTTTGGTAGGCTCGGGCCCCATATTAAGCAAGTCGAAAATGTTGAGCAACTCGATATTCTGGTGCTCGTCGATAACGCAGAAAGAGCTGATAAAATGATTCCAAGCATCTCTCGGGGTTATCCCCAATAAGTTCGTAATAGAAGGATTAAGAAGACCAGGAGCCTCGCCCACCCAGCTGTATTGCTTTACCAGATCCACCAAAATCTCATATTTTTCTTCATAGAACGCTTCTTGCTTCAGAATTTTCTTAAACCATTCGCTCCTAGATGAGGTCTTAAATTCTGATAAACGATCTTTAAATTCCTCAATAGTATCAGCAAAAAATTCATGATCGAAGTCGAATCCGTATTTTTCTACATCGCTGGAAAACGGAGAAGTGCCCCAAAGAGACATTTTGGTTATGTCAAAGTAATCGGAAAGCTCGTCTCCATATTTTTGCTTCCACTCCGCGTCTATTTCCTTGAGCGCTTCGGGCTTAATATAGTCGGCAATCTTTCTCGATTGAAACTCATCCATCAACTCTTGCGTGGAGAATTCCCTTCCCGAGGAGGTGATCTCATACAAATGATACATGCGAGCCTGAATGATAAGGTTGTAGGCCTTTAAAAACCTATCGTGAAGATCGTAATAGTGCGCTGGGGTGGATATGGGGGCCAGCATGAACTTGAACTTAACGAAACTCTTCCAGATACTTGTCCCTTGGCTATGGTCTATGAATTCGTACATATACTCGAAAAACGAATTCCCTTCAAGATGATGGCGCACAGATGCTTCTTCTTTAGATGTCACACTTGAATCCCCCGTCAGCTGATTTTCGAACATGAAAGAACATAAAAATGGATCAAGCAACATTGTTATTTTAGTAAATTCATACATTTGACGTGTATAAGTAATCGACGATAGGAAGAATGAAGTATGGCTGAATGTGGAACTAGAAATATCGATCACCTCAGGAGCCAACTCCTTATAGCCCTCAAACTTCTCAATTAATGATTCAAACTCTCCTCCTAAATCTTCAGATATTATCCCCATTATTTTTATACCATTTAATTTAAAAATAATAGTTCCACAAAGTTCTTCGGTCATAGGTAGCCCAGATAAGAATAAGCGAGTAAATAAAGATCTATAATATTTATTGTTATTCCCTGTAATAAATCCACTTAGAGAAGTAAGTGAAAAAATATGCATATTTACTTCATGTAAATAGTTTAATAAATCTTGATCTTCAGTTTCCGCGATATATTTGTTAAGGACAATTAAAGTATCGACTATTAAATCAAATAAAGCCTTGTTATCTTGATCGCCTAATAAACTCCCCCGAAAGTCAGGATGCAAATCACTAATCAATCCATTTTCACGGAGTTTACCAAAAACAAAATCCTTAAATTTTTCATTGAAAATAGTAATATCATAATTATCTTTAAAAACAAAGTCACCCCTTGTATCGGAATCAAATAAATTGGATGAAATTAAATAACTAAAATAAGTATTGATTAATGTAAACTTTGGGATTTTATCAAAACCTTGACCAGTCAAACCAAAAAACTGAAAAAATGAAGCTATATTTGGAAGCAGAACATGTTTTCTTACAAAATTAAGTACTTCTCTTGTTGTTTTATCATCAATTTTAAATTGTATATTACTGTATTGCAAACCATTTGTAACAGATAAAAGTGTTTGATAAAAAGCTACAATAGAATCGAAGTTATCATTAAGAAAACCATAAACATTTTTATTCTCTTGAATATCTTTTAATTGAGTCCGAAGTGCCTCTAGTATCCCCTCTAAAGTGTGATACATTATAGAATCAACCTTTAAATTGTTCCAAGTAATCAAGGTTTTAGAGTTTTTATCCAGAATTTGCGCCATATAAATATCAATAGGTATATAAAACTTATCTATTTCGTTCAATATTTTTAATAAATGAGCTTCAGGCTTTTTAATATTGTTAAGAAACTCTCTCAATGCCTCATTATCCACATTTATAGCTCCTTCTTCGAATTGAGCTTGAATACTCTCATATTGTGAAAATAAACTGCTAAAACCAAAATCATTTCTCGTAATACTAGAACGGAAGCTCATCCTTCTATTATAATCTATTGAATGGAACTTCCGATTCAAATGAGTTCTTAAAAATTTACTATGCCTATCTCTTTCACCACTAGAGAGATCTTTATAATCCAGACCCATAAGAGCAGAGCCTACTCTAGTGAAGGGAAAATCTTCGCCATAATAGAGATGATTGGCAAATACATAGCCACTGGATCCCTCACTTCCATATTCCAAAACGACCGTAAGAAAATTAATTAAATCACCATAAAAATTAATAAATAAATCATCATGTTTCTCTAAAAACGATTCTGAATCGCTTGAAAGAACTTCATCATATTCTATGTTAAATCCCAAAAAATCCAGTTCGGTTAGCAATTCGGCAACCTTTATTTTTTTTCCGTTATATTCTATGATTTCACTTCGAGCAACGGCCTTGCTTAGTTCAGTATATACCGTTTTTGGAAATCCCTCCTCTTGTAGGAGCATATATCGCAACACATAAATTTCCTCTTCTGAAAGTTCCTTATATTCCGCGATCTTTTTCTGAACATCCTCGGTTTTCCAGACGATTTGTTTAATTTCCTTATTTGTCAGTCCCGCCATGAGGCCGGTGTATTGCTCCCCGAGCCAAACTATGTAATTCTCGGAGATCTTCCCGCCATCGACGGTCTTCTTGCCCTTCTTTCGTTCGTAATACTCCATAAGAGCGGTCTTTTCGGTACCGATATCAAACCCGAATACATCTTTGAATTGATCATTGTAATCGTCTCCTTCCAATGAGGGATCTATACTTTCGCACCTTTCAATTTCGAACCGATATTCGGCGGGATTGAGGTAATAAGGCGTTCCCCCGTCCGCCATCAAGGGGACCTTCTTATCGCCGATGACGGTATACCCGAGAAAGCCTTCCAACTCCTCAAAAACTAAATCTTGCGGTTGCAAGAGACCTTGAACGATACTGGTTTGGGGGTTGTAATCGATGCTCGAAGCAAGCATCGCATTCCCGGTGTCCGCGATGAACTTGTTGACAATCCGGCTTTGGATGCCGGGGTCGGAGAGACCGGAAGGTCAGGCAAGTCGCCCCACGAGGGTATTCGGTAAGATCCCCGTCGCCCCTGAGATGTCTTCCCAAGCCCCGATGCGGGCTGCGTACTTGTGGGGACGCATAGCGTGCTGGTAGGCGCGTCTCACCCCGTAGCCGCTCAATGCCGCGCGGGGCAGTT